>JBAYTZ010000011.1 GCA_041675285.1 Candidatus Delongbacteria bacterium | reverse complement strand
TCCCGGGAAGCTACACACGAACTGGCCACCTCAGTTCAAATCGACACCAAGTAAAACTCGCCCGCAGCCCGCTCCAGCACTGGCGCTACGATAAACTCCGGGCGGCTCAACCGGACAGCAGTGATGCAAGCGATATCGTAATCGAGAATCAGACTGTTGTGACAAGTGTGATAATTGGCACCAATAACCCTTTGGATATCGGCTATGTGAACGTTCATGATATCTACTTCCGCAATAATTCATGGCGCGTGGATCCCTTGTTGACCATTTCCAGCTCGTCGTATCTTCATGCACGCAACATAGTGTGTACAGACAACCATCAATGGGGAACGGGCTTCACTGACGATGATTATTCGAGAGGAGTGGAACTGGGCGCCTATAGTGTTGCCGATATCGACAGCCTGTGTTTCCTTCGAAACCGGGCTACTGTGGCCCGTTGTGCGGGCGCTACAATATCTGCTCCGAGTTGTTTGGTCCAGCATGTGACGGTGGAAGACTGCTTGATTGGTGATAGCACCTACGTGGGGGAGCAAGCGTTCAACATATTCAACGCTCTGTTTATGATTAGACCGGGGGAGCTGCGCCATTCAACGTTTCGCCGCAATCGCTTCATCTATGCACCGAATCCTTCGGATCCCGATCCCACCAGCACATTTCATCAGGTATTGCTCCTGCAAAAGGTTGGGGAGGGGTCTCCCGGCAACGCCATGGTGGACTGTGTGTTCGAAGACAACGACGTCATTGACCTGCGGGACTACAGCACCATCACCCGCCCCATCGAGGGCGTGCAGGGCTGGGGCATTCGGGTAGAATCCTACAACCGCCGCAGCTACCATTTGCAAAACTGCGTCTTTCGCAACAATCGGTATCGGAACTTGAACCCTGAGTATCCTTGGCGGGAGAATAGCACGGATACGTACTGGGTCGATACCAACATTGGCAGTTTCTTGTACTTCGATCTGGAACTCTATGACAATTCCACATTTTCTATCCAAAACTGCCTGTTTGAAGGAAACGACGAGGGGGGTGTCTCTGTGGGTCACCACCCCGTTGACGGTGGTAGCGATAATTTCGTCGTCGAAAATACCGTGTTCCGCAATCTATCTCGGAGGGCTCTGTACTTCCGGGGTATTCGTAGCCGAATCACCAATTGCCTGTTTGACGGGATCCATTCGAACCTGCCCACCACTTTCGAATCCGAGCAAGTGGCCTTTGCCGCGAATACCGGCGACACCACTTATGTTCGCAACAGCGTGTTCATGAACTGCAATCTGCCCGGCTTGGTGCTTCCTGGTGCCTCATGGTTCGACTGGGGTGAATACGGTGAATCCGGGCGCATCGTGTTCGATGGCTGTCTGTTCTGGAACAACACCGTGGACCAGTTTGAAGCGGAACCATCGGGCTGGTATTTGTTACCCGATGCGCCCATTGATCTGCTTCCCCTGCCCGGTGTGTACCGCCACAGTTTGCTTCCTGAACCCATGGCCCTGCAAAGCAACTGTCTGGTGGATGTGGATCCCCAGTTCGACCCACTGCTTGGCGCGCCCTTCCTGTCGGTGGCCTCGCCCTGTGTGGACGCGGGCAACCCCGGCCCCGAGTTCGAGGACCCGGAGGATCCGGCCGTGCCGGGCAGGGCGCTCTTTCCCGCCCTGGGCACGCGCCGCAATGACATGGGCTTGTTCGGGGGGCCGTTGGCCGTCCAGACCGACACGGCGTGGGTGGCGCTCCCGGCCTGGACCGCCCAGGCCCGCCCCACAGGCTTCCATCTGGGCGCGCCCTGGCCCAACCCCTTCAATCCCGTGACACGGATTCCCCTCACCCTGGCACGTCCCATTCCAGTTCGCCTAAGTGTGCACAACCTGCTGGGTCAAGAGGTGACCGTGCTGGCGAATGGGATCCTGCCCGCCGGCACGCACCTCTTCCCCTTCCAGGGCAAGCACGTGGCCAGCGGCCTCTACGTGGTGCAGCTGGAGGCAGGCGGCAGGACGGAGAGTCGAGTCATCACCCTGCTGCGCTGAGCCCAAGGTCAGGTGCAGCACCTGTCAAGTCTAAGCCCCCATCCCCCGCCGCTTTGCGGCGCCTTCCCCCTCGGGGCGAGGGGGAAGGGAGGTGGCTTCGCCTCAGCTCCCCAGCCGCTCCGCCCGTTCCGAGATCTGTGTCCTCTGTGTCCTCTGTGTCTCTGTGGTCGGTTCTCCTGATGTCCCCGCGCCGGTCGCCTCCTTTCGCTGTTTCCCGTCCCTTACCTTGGGGGCGTTCAACGGGAGATCCACATGGCGAACATCAAGACCAAGCGCGGCACCATCGGCATCCTGACGGGCGGCGGCGACGTGCCGGGGCTGAACCCGGCCATCCGCGCCCTGACCGTGCGGGCCCTGCGGGAAGGCTACCGCGTGCTGGGCATCCGGCGGGGCTGGGCGGGCCTGATCGAACTGCAGCGGGACGCCGCCGCCGATAACAGCGAGAACATCGTCGAGCTGACGGAGAACATCGTCAACAAGGTGGGGCGCACGGGCGGGACCTTCCTGCACACCTCGCGCACCCGGCCCAGCCACGTGCCCAAGGCCAACGTGCCCGAGCACCTGCTGGCCAGCTACGGCGCCGAGGTCAACGACCTGACCCCCGAGGTCCTGGCCAACCTGAACTGGCTGGGCATCGACCACCTGGTGCCCATCGGCGGCGACGACACCCTCTCCTACGGCGTGCGGCTGCAGAAAGAGGGTGTCAAGGTCCTGGCCATCCCCAAGACCATGGACAACGACGTCCCGGGCACGGACTACTGCATCGGCTTTTCCACCTGCGTCACGCGCACCATCGAACTGACCCACGCCCTGCGCACCAGCGCGGGCAGCCATGAGCGCTTCCTGGTGCTGGAAGTCTTCGGGCGCTACGCGGGCTACACGGCCCTGCTGCCCACCATGGCCGGCGCGGCCAACCGCTGCGTCATCCCCGAACACCTGTTCGACATCGAGCGGCTCTGCGAACTGATGACCGCCGACCGCTTCTCCAACCCCTCCAAGTACAGCGTCGTGCTGGTGAGCGAAGGCGCGCGCTTCCAGGGCATGGAGGAGATGGCCTACGAGAACCACGAGCAGGACATGTTCGGGCACAAGAAGCTGGGCGGGATCGGCGACCTGGTCAGCGCCAAGCTGAAGGAGCTGTCCGTCAAGTACAACCAGGGACGGCGGATCAACGTGATCAATCAGCGCCTGGGCTACATGGTGCGCTGCGGGGATCCGGACGCCACGGATTCCATCGTGCCCATGGCCTTCGGCAACCTGGCCATGGACCTGATCCTCGACGGCAGCGACGGCCGGCTGATCTGCGTGCGCAACGGCCGTTACGACCACGTGCCCATCGGCGTGGTCACGGCCAGCAAAAAGCTGGTGGACGTGGCCAAGTTCTACTCCACGGACCGGCTGCGCCCCGTCTACGAGCGCTTCGAGGCCAAACCGCTGATGATCATGACCAGCGACTACTGATTTGTCCATCGATCGCCCGGAGCCGCTCCCCGGGACCGCCGCGCATTCTCCAGCCCCGCCGCCCCGCGCGCCGGGGCTGTTTTCTTGCTCACCGCCCGGTGGGAACAGGCGGGCGGGATGCGCGCCGGGCCCCGCTGAATTCCCCACCCCGCAGGTCCGATAACAGGACGGAGAACCGGGCGGAGGCCCGGCGGCGAGACCCTGTGCGCAGGCCGGAGGAGGAAGCATGAGTCTGTGGAGAAAATCCAGCGTGGCCGAAGCCCTGGTGGTGCCCCTGGAGCCCAAGCGCCCGCCGCGCGCCGTGCAGCCCGGCGAGTTCCGCCTCAGCCGCCCGGAGGACCTGGAGCGCATGCGCTACCAGGGTCTGAGCGTGGACGACCTGGGCGTCATCGCCGCGTGGAAGCATGAGTGCCAGGGCTCCATGGACGACCTGGTGGACCAGTTCTACGACCACATCAAGCGCCACAGCGGCCCGCGCAGCATCCTGGACAGGCACACCACGGTGGAGCGCCAGCGGCCCATGCTGACCCGCTACCTGCTCAGCCTGTTCGAGGGGCGCATCGACGACGAATACCTGAGCTACCGGGAGCGCGTGGGCCAGGCCCACGACCGCATCGACCTGGACGCCAATTGGTACGTGGGCATGTACGAATTGGTCAAGCGCCACATGCTCAAGGTGGTCAACCTGGCCGGCGCCCTGCCGGAGGAGCTGGCCCGCTTCGAGGAGGCGCTCTCGCGGATCATCCAGGTGGATATCGCGCTGGTCTCCAAGGCCATGACCGACAGTCGCGCGGGCACCATCGAGGCCCTGAAGCGCCAGCAGTCAGAGACCATGAAGGGCCTGATCCGCGATCTGGTGCAGTCCGCCAAGGACGGCAAGCTCGACCACCGGGTGGATCCGAGCGCTTACCAGGGCGACGTGCGCGAGTTCGTCACGGCGGTCAACGAGATGCTGGACGCCCTGGTGGCGCCCATCTCCGACACGGCCAAGGCCCTGGACCGGGTGGCCCGGCGGGATCTGGGTGCCCGCGTGCTGGCCGAGTACAAGGGCGACCACAACCTGATCAAGCAGGCCTTCAACATGGCCGTGGGCAACCTGGACGAGGCCCTGGGCCAGGTGGCCGACACCGTGGACCAGGTGGGCAGCGGGGCCGAGCAGGTCTCGGGCTTCAGCCGCAGCCTGTCCGAGGACGCCACCCAGCAGGCCGCGGCCCTGGAGGAGATCCACAGCTCGCTCTCGGACATGGCCTCCCAGACCCAGCGCAACGCGGCGGACGCCGGCCTGGCCACCAAGCTCTCCAACGAAGTGCAGGACCACGCCAAGCGCGGCGACCAGCAGATGGGCCGCATGCTGGAATCCATGCAGGAGATCAACGAGAGCGCCCGACAGATCTCGAAGATCATCAAGGCCATCGACGAGATCGCCTTCCAGACCAACCTGCTCAGCCTGAACGCCGCGGTGGAGGCGGCCCGGGCGGGCGCCCACGGACGCGGCTTCGCCGTGGTGGCCGAGGAGGTGCGCAGCCTGGCCCAGCGCAGCGCCAAGGCCGCGGCGGAGACGGGCGAGCTGATCTCCGGCTCCATCGAGCGCGTGGAGCGCGGCAGCTCCATCGCCCGGGAGACGGCGGAGGCTCTGCAGCACATCGTGGAGGGCGTGGCCCGGATGAGCACGCTGGCCGCGGACATCAGCCGGGCCAGCCAGGACCAGGCCGGCGGCGTGCAGCAGATCACCGAGGCGCTGGGACAGATCGACCAGGTGACCCAGAACACGGCGGCCACGGCCGAGGAGAGCGCCAGCGCGGCGGACGTGCTGTTCAGCCAGGTCCAGCAGCTGCGCACGCTGGTGGACCAGTTCGAGCTGGGCGCCTGAGCCTTCGCCGGCTTGGAACTGCCCGACTGAGTTTCGACCTTCAGTTCAGACGACATGCCACGGCCGGGGCGGATGGTCCGCTTCCGGCCGTCGCTTTGCCCGAGGACGCCCCCATGCTGGATTTGCGCCGCATCCGCGAAGCCCCCGAAGCCGTGCTGGCCGCTTTGCGGACCAAGAACCCCACCCTCGATCTGGGCGAGATCCTCGCCTTGGACGCCCGCCGTCTGCAGCTGCTGCACGAGAGCGAGCAGCTCAAGGCCACGCGCAACACGGAGTCCCGGGCCATCGCCGACCTGCAGAAGCAGGGGCAGGACGCCGCGGAGCGCATCGCGGCCATGCGCGCGGTGGGCGAGCGGATCAAGGCCATCGACGCCGACCTGAAGGAAGTGGACGAGGGCCAGCAGCACCTGCTGATGCGGCTGCCCAACCTGCCGCACCCGGAGACTCCCGTGGGCCGCGACGAGCGCGAAAACGTGGTCGTGGGCGAGTGGGGCGTCAAGCCGGAGTTCGCCTATCCGCCCAAGAGCCACCTGGAGCTGGGCGAGACGCTGGACATCCTGGACTTCCCGCGCGGCGCCAAGATCGCCGGCAGCGGCTTCCCGGTCTACAAGGGCCTGGGCGCGCGGCTGGAGCGGGCGATCATCAACTTCATGCTGGACCTGCAGACCCTGGAGCACGGCTACACCGAAGTGTTCCCGCCCTTCTTCGCCAACCGCGAGAGCATGACCGCCACGGGCCAGCTGCCCAAGATGGAAGAGGACATGTATCACGCGGTGAAGGACGACCTGTTCGCCATCCCCACGGCGGAGGTGCCCATCACCAACCTGCACCGGGACGAGGTGCTGGCCGGCGAGGACCTGCCCGTGCGCTACGCGGGCTACAGCGCCTGTTTCCGCCGGGAGGCGGGCAGCTACGGGCGCGACGTGCGCGGCTTCCTGCGCGTGCACCAGTTCAACAAGGTGGAGCTGGTGCAGTTCGTGCGGCCGGAGGAGAGCGACGCCGCGCTGAAGCGTCTGCGCGGCCACGCCGAGGAGGTGCTGCGCCGGCTGGGCCTGCACTACCGCGTGCTGGCCCTCTGCACGGGGGACCTCTCCTTCGCCAGCGCCCGCACCTATGACCTGGAGGTCTGGAGCCCGGCGGAGAACAAATACCTGGAGTGCAGCAGCTGCAGCACGTTCACGGATTTCCAGGCCCGGCGCGGCAACATGCGCTTCAAGGACAAGGGCGGCAAGCCGCAGTTCCTGCACACGCTGAACGGCAGCGGCCTGGCTACCAGCCGGCTGATCGTGGCCCTGCTGGAGACCTATCAGGAGCCCGACGGAAGCATCCGCGTCCCGGAGGCGCTGAAGCCCTACCTGCGGGACCTGGAGCGCATCGGCTAGAGGTTTCGCCAGATCGTCGAATCCAGTCGACCGGAAGAGGTTGAGATGACCGCCGCCCATTGCCGGGAAGAAGCCCGCCGCCTGCTGGAAGGCCCCGCCTGCGCGGCCGTGCTGCCGGCGCGCGCCGGGCTGCTCTGGCGCACGCACGACGGCGGCCTGCTGGCCTTCCAGGAGGACCGGCTGGAGGAGGGCCTGCGCGCCAGCCTGCGCCGTCTGCTGGGCCACGGCCGGCAGCGCGCCCCCGAGCGGGCCGCCTGTCCCGTGCGCCTGCTCTACGCGCTGGGCGCGGGCGGCGTGCGCCTGGCCGCCTCGGCGGAGGAGCCCGGCAGCCTGCCGGGCGGCGGAGTGGTGCTGCGCGCCGGCGAACACCTGGTCTGCCTGAGTTCCGAGCCCCGGGCCTGTCTGGAAGCCCTGGCCCAGGCCGAGGAACGCGGCCGGGAGCGTCTGCTCTCCCGCCTGCTGGATTCGGCCCCCGCGGCGGCGGAGGAACCCGCCGCCCCCGCTTCAACGTCGACCCACTCCTGCGGCCGCTGCGCGGAGCGCGCGGCGGGCCTGCTGGGCGAGGCCGGCTGCCTCGGGTCCTGCTGCGTCAACCACGGCCCCGCATGAGAATCATCATCGTTGGCGCCGGGGATGTGGGCGGCTTCCTGGCCCGCGTGCTCAGCCGCGAAACCCAGGTGGACATCACCGTGGTGGACCAGAACGGCGAGCGCCTGCAGGAGCTCGCCGACAGCCTGGACATCGCCGTGGTGCAGGGCAGCGGCACGCTGCAGCACACGCTGGAGAAGGCCGGCGCCCGCGGAGCCGACTACGTGGTGGCCGCCACCAACATCGACGAGATCAACCTGCTGGCCTGCATGGCCGCCGAGCGCCTGGGCGTGAGCAACCGCATCGCCCGGATCCGCAGCGACGAGCTGGCCGAGGAGATCAAGCGCCTGGGCCAGGCCACCCTGACCGTCAACCCGGAGAAGGCGGCGGGCAAGGCGATCCTCGACCTGCTGCTGCACGCCTCCGTCCGCGACTACAGCGAATTCCTGGGCGGCCAGGTGCGGATGATCTCCCTGCCCGTGGAGGCCGGCGGACCGCTGGACGGGCGCAGCCTGCTCAAGCTGGCCCAGAAGTTCGACCGGGTGAGCTTCCGCATCGTGGCCCGGGTTTCGGGCGGCGTCACCTCCATTCCCGGCGGCGAGGACGTGCTGCGGGCCGGGGACACGGCCACCTTCGCCGTGCGCGCCCGGGACACCGTGGAGATCTTTCGCATGACCGGGATCCACGACGTGGCCAGCCGCCACGTGATGATCCTGGGCTCGACGCGCATCGCCGTGGCCGTGGCCGAGGACCTCCAGAAACTGGGCAGCATGAACGTCAAGCTGTTCACCACGGGCACGGACAACTGGATCTCCGACTACGACCTGGCCGAGCGCCTGCCGCGCATCGACATCTTCGCCGCCGACGGCAAGGAGATCGACACCATGGCCCAGCACGCCCTGGGCGACATGGACGTGATGCTCAGCCTGACGGGCGACGAGGAGAACAACATCATCACCTGCCTGGTGGCCAAGCACCTGGGCGTGAAGCGGACCATCACGCTGGTGCGGCGCGCGGACTACATGCCCATTGTCAAGACCATCGGCCTGGACGTGGGCATCAACGAGCGGCTGATCGCCGCCCAGGAGATCCTGCGCTACATCCGGGTGGGCCAGCTGCAGCAGCGCCAGACGCTGCCGGGCACGGGCGCCCTGGTGGCCACCTTCCGCGTCGATCCGGCCGGCCCCCTGGCGGGCCGGGCCGTCGCCCAGCTGCGCTTCCCCGAGCACTGCCTGCTGGCGGGCGTGCAGCGCCGCGGCGCGGCCTTCGTCCCCCAGGGCAAGGACGTGCTGGAGGGCGGCGATCAGGTGATCGTGGTCACCCTGGAGGAGCGGTTGAATGTGCTGGAAGCCTTCTTCGGTTAAGCCCGCCGCCGGCGGATCCCCGGCCGGCCGAGAGGACGGGAGTCCCCGCGCATGAACCCCTTCCGGATCAGCCGCGTGCTGGGCTGGGTGCTGATCAGCCTGGGCGGCCTGATGCTCTTCCCCCTGCTGGTCAGCCTGGCCTATCCCGGCGAGGGCGACCGTCCGGCCCTGCTGGGCAGCGCGCTGCTCACGGCGGCGACGGGGGGACTGGCCGTGCTGGTGGCGCTGCGGCGGGGCCACGGCGAGCTCAGCAGCCGCGAGAGCTTCGTGGTGGTGGCCTTCAGCTGGCTGCTGATGGCGCTGTTCGGCACCCTGCCCTTCCTGCTCTCCGGCCAGATTCCCCATTTCGTGGACGCGCTGTTCGAGTCCATGAGCGGCTTCACCACCACCGGGGCCAGCATCCTGGGCCACCCGGAGGGCCTGACCCACGGCGTGGGCATGTGGCGCTGCTTCACACACTGGATCGGCGGGCTGGGGATCGTGCTGTTCACGCTGATCCTGCTGCCCATGCTGGGGGCCGGCGGGCTGTCGCTGTTCCGCGCCGAGGCCACGGGGCCCATCGCGGAGAAGCTGACGCCGCGCCTCAAGGACACGGCGCGCATCCTCTACCTGATCTACATCCTGCTCACCGTGGCCTGCGCCCTGCTGCTCTGGGCCTTCGGGATGGACTTCTACGACAGCTGGGCCCACAGTTTCGGCACCATCGCGACCGGCGGCTTCTCCACCAAGGACACGTCCATCGCCTGGTACGCCAGCCCGGCCATCCACATCACGATCACGGCCTTCATGGTGCTCTCGGGGATCAACTTCGCCCTCTACCACCTGCTGGTGCGGCGCCGGGACTGGCGCGGCGTGCTGGGGGACTCGGATCTGCGCCTCTACCTGACCCTGTTCTTCGGCTTCAGCCTGGCCATCGCGCTGGTGCTGGTCCTGCAGCAGGGTTGGAGCGTGGGCCACGCCCTGCTGGGATCGGCGTTCCAGGTGGGCTCGCTGATGACCTGCACGGGCTTCGCCACGGAGAATTTCGACCTCTGGCCCAGCTTCGCGCGGATGTCCCTGGTGGGCCTGATGGTGGTGGGCGGGATGGCCGGCTCCACCGCGGGGGGCATCAAGACCGTGCGCTTCGGGATGATCCTGGCCATGCTGCGCCAGTCCCTGCGCCGGACCTTCCAGCCCCGCGCGGTCACGCCCATCCGCTTCAATCGGCGGGCGGTGAGCCCGGACCTGATGCTGGACGTGCTGGCCTGCGTGACCTTCTACTTCGCCACGTGGGGCGTGAGCAGCCTGCTGCTGGGCTGGATGGGCAGCCCCTTCGACGAGGCGGCGGCCGGCGTGGTGGCCTGCCTTTCCAACGCCGGACCGGGCCTGGGGCGCGTGGGGCCGGCGGGCAACTTCAGCTGCCTGAGCGACGCGGGCACCCTGCTGCTCACCGCCGACATGCTGCTGGGCCGGCTCGAGTTCCTCACCATCCTGGTGCTGTTCAGCCGCCACTTCTGGCGCCGCTGATCCGGCCGGCGCGGTTTGTTTACTTCATGCCACACGAACGGGAAGCGCCTGATGAAGCTGATGGGCCGACTCAACAAACTCCTCGCCGGACTGACCAGCCACCTGCAGGTGAAGCTCGTGCTGCTCCTGCTGGCGGGCGTGTGCTGGTTTTTCGTCCACACCAGCCAGGAGATGGAGATCGAGTTCTCCCTGCCGCTGGACGTGCAGCTGGAGCTGCCCTCCGGCCGCACCCTGGCGGAGAATCCGCCCAGCCACGTGCAGGTGCTGCTCAAGGGCCGCGGGCGCAACCTGCTGGTCTTCGCCCTGTTCGGCACAGGGCGCTGCGTGGTGGAGGGCGGCCGCGGCGGCGACAACGTTCCGCTCTCCGGCAAGCATCTGGAACTGGAAGGCGCGGTGGACTTGAGCGTGGTCTCGGTTTTCCCCGCCCTGCTGCGGCTGGACGTGGACCGGCTGGAGACCCGGCGCCTGCCTGTGCGGCTGGCCGGCAGCCTGGAGCCGGCGGAGGGCTTCGTGCTGACCGGCGACCCTGTCCTGGAGCCGGACGTGGTCAAGTTGACCGGTCCGCGCAGCGTGTTGGACACCCTGAGCTTCATCGAGACCGAGCCCGTGGACCTCAAGGGCCGCAAGCGCGACGTGGCCGAGGAGCTGGCCCTGGTGGCCCCCGCGCCCTCGGTGCAGCTGGATGTGGGCCACGTGCGGCTGAGCGCCACGCTGCAGCGCCGGGCGGAACGGCGCTACTCGGGCATCCCGCTGCGCGTGGTGGACCTGCCCGCGCCGCTCTCCGTGCGGCCGCGCAGTCTGGACCTGACCATCGTGGGCGGCGAAGAAGCGCTGGCCGGCCTGGAGAAGGAGCGCATCGTGGCCCTGCTGGAGGGCGCGCGCCTGCGGCCCGGCCAGACCCAGATGCCCTGCCGGATCATCCTGCCGCCGGGCTTCAGCTGGACCAACCCGGAACCGCCGCTCTTCCGCATCGTGGGCCGCCGCGCCCAGAAGGCCCCCGCAACCCAGCGCCGCGACAGCCTGGAAGGCGCCGCGCCGCCGCCCGCGCCATGATCCTGCTGGGCATCGAGAGCAGCTGCGACGAGAGCGCGGCCGCGGTGATCGACGGCCAGCAGGTCCGCTCCAGCGTGGTCTCCACCCAATTGATCCACACCCAGTGGGGCGGCGTCGTGCCGGAGCTGGCCAGCCGCGAGCACCTGCGCGTGGTGCCCGCCGTGGTGCGCCGGGCCCTGGCTGAGGCGGGTCTGGAGGTCGGGGAGTTGGAAGGCGTGGCCGCCACCCGCGGTCCGGGCTTGCCGGGCAGCCTGCTGGTGGGCTTCCACTTCGCCAAGGCCCTGGCCTATGCCCGCCACCTGCCCTTCCTGGGCGTGAATCACATGGAAGGGCACATCTACGCCAACTTCGTGGGGGAGGAGGAGCCGGCCCTGCCCGCGCTGGTGCTGGTGATCTCCGGCGGTCACACCCAATTGGTGGAGATGTCCGGCCCGCGCCGCTTCCGCATCGTGGGCCAAACCCTGGACGACGCGGCGGGCGAGGCCTTCGACAAGGTCGCCAAGCTGTTGGGCCTGGGCTGGCCGGGCGGACCGGCCATCGGCCGCGCGGCGGAGAGCGGGGATCCGGCCTTCCTGGACTACCCGCGGGCCCTGGCGGGCCGGGCGGGTCTGGACTTCAGCTTTTCCGGCCTCAAGACCGCCGTGCTGCATTCCCTGCGGGCCCAGAGCGGGGAGTGGCGGCAGGCGCACCTGGCGGACATCTGCGCCTCCTTCGAGCAGGCCGTCTGCGACCAGCTGGTCCACCGCACCCTGCGCGCCGCCCGGGAACTGGGCTCGCGGCAGCTGGTGCTGGCCGGCGGCGTGGCGGCCAACCGGCGGCTGCGCGCCCAGCTGGAGGCCGCCTGTGCCGACGCGGGCCTGGCGCTGGCCCTGCCGCCGCTGGCCTGGTGCACGGACAACGCCGTAATGATCGCCCGGGCCGCCCACGGCCGCCTGCTGCGCGGCGAGCGCAGCCCCCTGGACCTGGATGCCACCCCGCGCTTCGATCTGGAGCAGGCCTCCCGCGGCGCGGAAGAAAGCGACCCCGCATGACCGACCCCGCCCTGGATCTGGCCCGCTGGTGGCCCCTGCTGCTCTGGCCGGCCGCCGTCTGGTTCACCATCTGGAGCCTGCGCAGCACGCGCCCCGAGCCCGCGCCCCGGCTGGCCCGCTGGCTGGCGGGCTTGCGCGTGGCGCTCTGGACGGCCCTGCTCGTCCTGCTCTGCGGTCCGCGCCTGCGCTGGAGTCAGGTGGAGCGCCGGCCGGCGGAGCTGGCCGTGCTGCTGGACAACTCGGCCAGCCTGACTTTCCTGCAGGGCCGGCTAGACCATCGGGATTGGCTGCCCGGGCTGGGCGGCGCGCTGGACGGTATGGCCGTGCGCGTCTTCGCCTACGACGACGGCCTGCGTGAATTGGCCGGGGACCAGGAACCCGTCCTGCCCGGCGACGGGGTGGAGACGGACCTGGACGGCGCGCTGCAGGGCGTGGAGCGCGCGCTGCAAGGCCGGCATTGGACCGGACTGCTGTTGGTGGGCGACGGCAACCCCACGCGCGGCGCCTGGCCGCTGGAGCGGGTCCGCCGGCTGGAGACGCGGGTCTGGACCGCGGGGACCGGCCGCCGCACGCCTCGGGCGGATCTGGTGCTGCGCCACGTGGAGGCCAACGCCCACGCGCGGCTGGGCCGCGAGCAGCCGCTGGAGGTGGAGCTGGACGCGGCGGGTCTGGCCGGCCGCGCAGCCGAGCTGGTGTTGCGCGAGGAAGGCCGCGAGCAGCTGCGCCGGCGCGTGACGCTGCCGGCGGAGGGCGCGCCCCTGCGCGTGGAACTGGGCTGGACGCCCCGCCAGGCGGGCAACCGCCTGCTGCAGGTGGAGGCCCTGCTGCTTGGCGGCGGCGAGGCCAGCGACCAGAACAACCGCCGCGCCCTCCAGGTGCGGGTGGAAGAGGCCCGGCTGCCCGTGCTGCTGCTGGCCGGCCGGCCCTCCCAGGATCTGGCCTTCCTGCGCACGGCCCTGGAGGCCCGCGCGGACATCGAGCTCAGTTTCGCCATGCCCGCCCGACCGGGCTCCGACCGGGCCGCCCTGCTGCGCGCCCTGGCCCAGACGCGCCTGCTGGTGCTGGTCCACTGGCCGCCCGCGGGCGGCGCCGACGAGCTGGGCCGCGCGCTGGCGGCCCGGGCCCGCCAGGTGCCCGTGCTCTGGCTGGACGGCCCGGGCAGCAGTCCGGAGGCCCTGCAGCCCGGCCTGGCGCGGGCGCTCGGTCCGCCGGATCCGGGACCGGAGGAGGGCGTGCGCGCGCTGCAGGTCCACCCCCTGCTGGGGCCGGAGGAGCGGTTGGACGAGTTGCAGGCGCTGCTGGGCGAACTGCCGCCCCTGCAGGCCACGCGCCGTGGCGGCGGACAGACGGGAGCCCGCGTGCTGCTTGAGGGCCGCGAGACGGGTCGGCCCCTGCTACTGGTGGAGGAGCAGGCCGGCCTGCGCCGGGTCTGGCTGCCGCTCACGGGCCTCTGGCGCTGGGGCGTGGGCAGCCAGCTCTCGCTGGGCGAGAACCACCGGGCGCGGGATCTGGCGGGCCGGCTGGTGGACTGGCTGCTGGCCGCGCCGGGCCAGGGCCTGCTGCAGGTGCGCCCCGACCGCGAGAGCCTGCCGGCGGGCGCCCCGCTGAACTTCCAGGCGCGGCTGCGCGAGGAGACGGGCGAGCCGCGCGACGGGGCCACGCTGGAACTGGATCTGCAGGGGCCGGACAGCCTGGCGCGCCGGCTGGTGCTGGAGCCCCGGGGCCAGGGAACCTATGCGGGCGGCCTGCCCGCGCTGCCGGCCGGCGCCTGGAGCTGGCGGGCCACGGCCCGGCAGGGGGACCGGCCGCAGCTGGCGGACTCCGGCCGCGTGCTGGTGGAAGAGCGCTCCCCCGAGACCCTGGACGCAGCGCGCAACCAGCGCCTGCTCACCGAGCTGGCCCAGGCCGGGGGCGGGGCGGCGCTGGATCTGGACGCGCCCGCGGACCGGGCGCGTCTGGCGGACGGTTCGGCGCTGGACAGCCTGGAGCGGCGCCCACTGCTGGAGCGGGTGGGCCGCCAGTGGGAACTGGCGGGTCGAGGCTGGGTGCTGGCCGGGCTCCTGCTGCTGATCGCCGGCGAGTGGATCTGGCGGCGTCTGAGCGGCTTGCTCTGACGCCGGCTGAGCGGCCTGCTCTGACGCCGGCCGGGCGCACGTTCACACGGGACAATCCCGCAGGACAAGTGAGGATTTCATGTCGCCCCGCCGCTGGCAGCTGTTCGTGGAATTCCTGCGCCTGGGCGCCGTGGCCTTCGGCGGACCGGCCATGGTCGTGCACATCCGCCGCCTGGCCGTGGAGCGGCGGGGCTGGCTCAGCGAAGCCGAGTTTCGCGAGGGCGTGGCGCTGTGCCAAGCCATTCCCGGGGCCACGGCCATGCAGTGCGCGGCCTTCACCGGACTGCGCACGCGCGGGCTGACGGGAGCCCTCTGCGCCTTCGCAGGGTTTGTGCTGCCAGCCTTCCTGCTGATGCTGGTGCTCTCGCTGGGCTACGGGCAGGCCCTGGCCTTGCCGGCGGGCCTGGCCCTGTTGGCGGGGCTGCGCTGGGTGGTGGTGGCGCTGGTGGCCCACGCCGCCTGGATGCTGGGCCGCAGTCACCTGAAGTCGGTGCCCGATGCCTTGCTGGCCGCCGGCGCGGCCCTGCTGTTCTTCTTCAACCTGCACCCGCTGCTGATCCTGCTGCTCGCCGTGCTGGCGGGTTGGCTGCGCTCCCGCTACGACGACCCGACCGCACCCGTCCCCCCCGGCCCGGCCCGCCGCGCGCCCTGGCGTTCGCCCCTGCTCCTGGGCGCAACGGGCTTGCTCCTGATCGGCCTGCTGACCTGGACCCGGCCCCTCCTGGCGCAGCTGTTCGTCAGCATGGTCAAGGTGGACCTGGTGGCCTTCGGCGGCGGCTACGCGGCCCTGCCCCTGCTCTACCGCGAAGTGGTGGAGCTGCAGGGCTGGCTGCCGGCGCGCACCTTCCTGGACGGCATCACACTGGGTCAGGTGACGCCGGGTCCCATCGTGATCACGGCCACGTTCATCGGCCATCAGGTGGCCGGCTGGGCCGGGGCGCTGACCACCACGGCGGGCATCTTCCTGCCGTCCCTGTTCATGCTGACCCTGGCCGAACCCTGGTTCCAGCGCCTGAATCGACGGCCGGACTTCCGCCAGGTCACCCGCAGCCTGCTGTTGTCGTTTGCGGGTCTGCTGGCGGCGGTGACCTTGCGGTTCGCGCTGGAGACCCCCTGGACCTGGCCGGGCCGACTGCTGGCGCTGGCGGCGCTTGGGCTCCTACTGCGCAAGGTGGACGTGCATTGGGTGGTGCTGGGCGGCGGCCTGCTGTCCCTCTGGCTGGCGGCCTGAGCGGCGGGGTTCGTGTGACAGGGCGGGACGACGGGGCGGTTGGGCGCCCGGCTCCGCAGTCTTCATTTGCAGTGGCTGGGCACGCGCCCGCCGAGGGAGGTCGGATGATCAAGCGCGCGGGCGGGATGGCGCTGATCCTGCTGCTAATCGGCGTGACACAGGCACGTGCCGACGGGCTGGATTCCTTGCTGGCCGTGCAGCGCGGGCGCGCCGGCGGCCGGGCGGCGGAGCTGTTCGCGCCGCTTGAGCCCAGTTCCAGCCTGGGGGGCACGGCGCGTGACGACTATCGTTTTCTCCTGGCCCACCTGCCCCTCTCGGACCTGGCCGAGCTGGAGGCGGAGGACCTGCGCGAGAATGTGCGGTTGGCGCACCAGGCCCGGGAGCGCTTTCCCTGGGGCGCCCGGGTGCCGGCAGAGCTCTGGCGCCATTACGTGCTGCCGGCCCGTGTGTCACAGGAACCCTTCACGCGCTGGCGGGCCCGCTTCCTGGCGGAGCTGGCGCCGCGGCTGGAGGGGCTGGACATGGGCGCTGCCGCCCTGGAGGTCAACCACTGGTGCCACGAGCAGGCCACCTACCGGCCCACGGACGGGCGCGACCAGGATCCGCTGACCACCTGCCGCGCGGGCTTCGGGCGCTGCGAGGAGGAGATGATCCTGGCCATCGCCGCGCTGCGCAGCGTGGGCATTCCCGCCCGGCAGTGCTACACGCCCTACTGGGCCCACTCGGACGACAACCACGCCTGGGTGGAGGTCTGGACGGACGGCGCCTGGTCCTTCTTCGGGGCCTGCGAGCCCGCGCCGGAGCTGGGCCAGGCCTGGTTCACGGGTCCCGCCCGGCGGGCCATGCTGGTGGTCAGCCAGGCCTACGGCGCCATGGAAAGGACCGGCGAACCCATTCTACGCCGGGAGGGCCGTTCCACCAGCGTCAACTCCACGGCGGTCTATGGACCGGTGAAGACCCTGCGCCTGCAGGTGACCGACGCCAAGGGCCGGCCGCAGCCCGGGCAGCGCGTGATCTTCCACCTCTACAACTACGGCGGTTGGATGCCCGCGCTGGTGCAAACCACAGACGAGCAAGGACGGCTGGAACTGGTCTGCGGGCGCGGCAGCTGGCTGGTGAGCGCCGGGTCCAAGGGACTGGCGGGTCTCCTGCACGTGGAACCCGCCCAGACCGAGGCCCGGCTGGTGCTGGGCGCGCGGACTGATTGGACGGGACCCGCCCGCGTGGACTATGCGCCGCCGCCGCCCGCGCCGGAACCCGAGCCCGCCGCGGGCCTGGTCTTCGCCGAGGGGGTGGCCCGCGGGCTGGTGGACACGGCCGCCGTGCGACGGGCCGATCAGGTCTTCCAACAACGCCTGCAGCAGGAGGACTCGCTGCGCGAGGCGCGGGTCTGGTCACGCGGCCCCTGCACGCCCCTGGATGCCGCCGGAGTGGCGGCGCCGGACAGCCTGGGGCTGCGGCCACTGCTGGAGAGCTCGGCGACGCTGGGCGCGGAACCCGGCGCGGTCTGGACGCAGCTACTCAGCGCGCGGGGCAACGCCGGGGTCTGGCTGGACTTCCTGGCCGGCCGGTTGCGGAGCGCCGGCCCGGCCAGTGGCGGGGTGCCGGACAGCGTCTGGAGCCGGCTGGAGCCTGCGGCACTCCGGCGGCGCTTGGACGTGCTGGAGGCCTGTTCCGACAAGGATCGGGTGGAGATCGGCGGGGCGACCCTGTGCGAGCTGGAATCCGCGCTGGCCCGACTGGACACCCCCGCTGCCGGCGACAGTCTGGGCCGGGCGCGCTGGCTGGAACATGTTGTGGCGCCGCGGGTGGACGGGGAGGCCTGTCGTCCCTGGCGCGCTGATCTGACAGAGTTCCTGGAGCGCCACCCGCGGCTGCGGGACTCGCGTGGGGACAAGGCTCTGCTGCGCTGGATCCGGCGCGAGCTGCGGCGGGAACCGGATCGCGACCGGCTGGGCGCGCCCCTGACGCCGGCCCAGGTGCTGGAATTGGGCGGCGGCACGGCCGAGGATCTGGAGCGCTTTTACCTGGGTTGCTGCCGCGTGCGCGGCCGGGTCGCCCGGACGAATCCGCTCTCCGGCCGGCTGGAGCGCTGGGAGGCGGGCGCCTGGCACTCTGTGCGCCTGTTCCGCCCGGCGGGTCCGACCCGGGCCTCGGCCAGCGGCCACTTGAGTCTGGCGGCGGCCGACAGCCTCTCCATGCAGGCCCGCTGCCTGAAGGACTGGTGCCTGCTGCGCTGGGACGTGGACCACTTGGAAGCCCTGGACCTGGGCTGGCAGCAGCCCCTCTCCCACCTCGAGTTTCCGCTGGAGCTGCCGGCCGGCCGCTACGTGCTCTGCACGGGTCGCCGCCGGGAGGACGGCTCGGCCCCCGTCCACATGCAGTGGTTGGAGATCAAGCCGGGCACAACGCTGGAGGCGGAGCTGCGACTGGATCCCTGAGGCAAGGCGCCAGACCGGTGCCAGGTCGGAGCCAGGTCGGTGCCAGGCCGGAGCCAGGCCAGTGCCAGACCGGTGCCAAGTCGGTGCCAGGCGGGTGCCAGGTCGGTGCCAGGCCGGTGCCAGGCCGGAGCCAGGTCGGTGCCAGGCCGGTGCCAGGCCGGTGCCTGGCACCTTGTCCACAGTTTGGTTCCCTGCCCCCAGATTTCGCCAAGCGCTGTCAGCCGGGTTGGACGCGAAGGGGGGAGTCGACGTCAGACCATGATTGGACCGGAACCCATGAAGCAAGAGATCGAGCGCCGCTTCCTCGTCGCGGACCCCGCCGCCCTGGGCGATTGGCCCGCTCAGCGGCTGGTGCAGGGCTATCTGAGCCGCGACCCCGGGCGCACGGTGCGACTTCGCTTGTCTACCGATGAGCAGGGATGCGAGCGCGGCTGGCTGACGGTGAAGGGGCCCACCCGGCTGGAGGCCGGCGCCTGCGTGCGGACGGAGTGGGAAGTGGAGTTGCCGCCCGCCGAAGTCCGCGCGGGCCTGGCGCTCTGCCTGCCGAGCCTGCTGGAGAAAACCCGTCTGCGCGTGGAGCACGCCGGGCATGTCTGGGAAGTGGACGTCTTCCAAGGGGCCAACGCCGGTCTGGTGCTGGCCGAAATCGAGCTGGAGGGTCCGGACGAGTCCTTTGCCACGCCACCCTGGCTGGGGGAGGAGATCAGCGCGGACCCCCGCTACAGCAACGCCTGCCTGTCGGACACACCCTGGAACCGCTGGTAGCTCGCCGCCGACCGTCCCTTCAGTACCCCACGCCGGCAATCCCAACGATCAGACTGATGAAGGTCAAGGTCACCACGATCATCAGGATCAGCCACGTTCCACCCAGGACCGTCAGCCCCGTGGCGAGGGCCGTTTGGTTTTTGGGCCGCAGGGTGGGCACGCCGGGCAGGCGCTCGGGCGTGTCCGTCATGGCGTAGCGCACCGAATCCAGCGGCACGCTGCGCGGCTGTTGCCCGATCAGGGCGTGCTTGGGCGTGAAGCACCACGCGTTTCCGCTCAGCCGGGCGGCGGCCTTGCCACGAGATCCGGGCTGGGCAGGGCGGGTCACCTCCCACCAGGTGTAGACCAGCACGCTGCCGTCCTTCAATCCCAGGCACATGTAGCGGGACCAGGTCGGCTGTCCCGCCGGCGGTGGGACCGGATCCTGGGCCGGTTGGGCCGGGCCGGCACAGGCCAGTCCCAGGACCAACAACAGTCGGGCCCCGCGGCGACTTCGTGGAGAGCCGTTCATGATTCCTCAGCAGTGCCGCGACCGGCCCGCGCCCCGCTTGGGTGCGGATCGGTGGTGCGATTTCGTCTGCGGCAAACTGGTAAACCCACGGCAACCGGCCCGGGAAATCTGGATCGGTCGGGCCAGTCTTGGCACGCTTCCTGCAAAGCTGCTCTCCCGATTGCCATGGGGATAGGTCAAAGGGTTGAAGGTCAAACACTTTCTCCCGTAGTCTTCCCTGGTTTGACAAGCGCCCACTGGACGCTCCCAGGTTTGGGAAGTCCATCCATTTTTTGGAGGTACGCCGCATGAGTTCCGGCGTGGAAAAGCTGAGGGCCCTGCGCCGTCAGGCCCAGCTCGGGGGTGGCGAGAAGCGAATCGAGGCCCAGCATGCCAAGGGCAAGTTGACGGCCCGCGAACGCGTGCTGCGGCTGCTGGACGACGGGAGCTTCGAGGAGTACGACATGTTCAAGCAGCATCGCTGCACGAACTTCGGCCTCGAAAAGCAGCAGTTCCTGGGCGATGGCGTGGTCACCGGTTCGGGCACCATCGACGGCCGGCTGGTCTTCGTGTTCAGCCAGGACTTCACGGTGCTGGGCGGCAGCCTGTCCGAGACCTACGCAGAGAAGATCTGCAAGGTGATGGACATGGCCATGAAGATGGGCGCGCCGATCATCGGGCTCAACGATTCCGGCGGCGCGCGCATCCACGAGGGCATCGAGAGCCTGGCGGCCTACGCCGAGATCTTCCAGCGCAACGTGATGGCCTCGGGCGTGATTCCGCAGCTCTCCGCCATCATGGGCCCCTGCGCCGGCGGCGCGGTCTACAGCCCGGCGCTGACGGACGTGATCATCATGGTGAAGAACACCTCCACCATGTACGTCACCGGCCCCAAGGTGGTCAAGTCGGTGACCGGCGAGGAGCTGAGCGACGAGGAGTTGGGCGGCGCGATGGTCCACGTGGGCAAAAGCGGCGTCGTGCACTATGCCGCGGAGGACGAGGAGGAGTGCCTGGTCCTGCTGCGCAAGCTGCTCTCCTACCTGCCCCAGAACAACATGGAAGAACCGCCCAGCCTGCCCTGCCGCGATCCCTACGACCGCGAGTGCCCGCTGCTGGACACGATCATCCCGGAGAGCTCGAGCAAGGCCTATGACATGAAAGAGGTCATCCTGGAGATCCTGGATGACAACGAATTCCTCGAGCAGCAGCGCTACTTCGCCCCCAACATCATCACGGGTTTCGGCCGCCTGAACGGCCGCAGCGTGGGCATCGTGGCCAATCAGCCCAGCTACCTGGCGGGCGTGCTGGACATCAACTCGTCCAACAAGGCCGCGCGCTTCGTGCGCCTCTGCGACGCCTTCAACGTGCCCATCGTCACCCTGGTGGACGTGCCGGGCTTCCTGCCGGGCAGCGCCCAGGAGTACGGCGGCATCATCCGCCACGGCGCCAAGCTGCTCTACGCCTACTGCGAGGCCACGGTGCCGAAGATCACGCTGATCACGCGCAAGGCCTACGGCGGCGCCTACGACGTGATGGCCTCCAAGCACATCCGCGGCGACATCAACTACGCCTGGCCCACGGCGGAGATCGCCGTGATGGGCGGCAAGGGCGCCGTGCAGATCCTCTACGCCCGGGAAGCCGCCGCCGCGGAGGACCCCAAGGCCTTCCTGGCGGAGAAGGAGAAGGAGTACACCGAGACCTTCGCCAATCCCTACGTGGCGGCCTCGCGCGGCTATCTGGACGACATCATCATCCCGTCGCGGACCCGCTTCCGGCTGATCCGGGCCCTGGAGATGTGCGCGTCCAAGAAGGACGGCAATCCGCCCAAGAAGCACGGCAACATTCCGCTCTAGGAGGCCACATGGACACCCAAACATCCACCGCGGTGAGCGCGTTGGTCATGGGCATGGGAACGGTCTTCGTGGGCCTGGCCCTGTTGCAGATGGCCATGTACTTCAGCGCCTGGGCCAACAACCGCAAGGTGCCCGTTGCGGCCGCCTCCGTCACTCCGGCGGTGGAGCTGGGCACCCTGATCCAGCCGGCCAGCGAGCCGGGCCTGCAGGTGCTGGACGCCGACGGCAATCCTGTCTCGGGTGAATTGCTGGTCGCCATCGCCCTGGCCATCCACCTGGACAGCCACGCCCTGGAAGAGCTGGAGGCCCAGCGCCTCACCTGGACCGCCATGTTCAAGCCCTTCAGCCCGTGGGTGATGGACGGCAAGACCAGCCTGCACACGCGCAGGATCCGCTGGCGGGCCACGGCCGCCACGGGCACCATCGTCCGCGACCGATCCAACCGGAGCTAGGAGAGAGTTATGGCACGCACCTACAAACTCCGTCTGCAGGGCAATTCCTACGACGTGAAGATCCTGCGCCACGACGACGAGAGCGCCCGACTGCTGGTCAACGGCTCCGAATACAGCGTGGAGATCCTGCGGGAAGAAGGCCAGGCCAGCAAGACGCCGCGCCTGGAGCGCACGCGGGTGATCCCGGAGACCCTGGCCAAGCCCCAGGTCACGGAAAAGCCCGGCGCCGCCATCGGCGTGGGCCTGGTGAAGTCGCCCCTGCCGGGCATCGTCCTCAAGCTGCACGTGCGGGTGGGGGACAAGGTCCAGGCGGGCCAGTCCATCATGGTCATGGAGGCCATGAAAATGGAGAACGAGATTCGCTGCGCCATCAGCGGCACTGTCCAGGAGCTGCGGGTGAAGGAAGGCGACTCGGTGCTGGAGAGCGACGTGCTGGCGGTGATTCAACAGGCCTAGCCTGCGCCAGCCCCTACGGGAGCGTACATGGAAACGATACTGGAGTTCTGGAGCTTCACGGGCTTCGCCAACGGCATCCTGGGCAACTACCTGATGATCGCCGTGGGCCTGCTCTACATCTGGCTGGCCGTCTACAAGGACTTTGAACCGCTGCTGCTGGTGCCCATCGGCTTCGGCATCGTCATCGGCAACATCCCCTTCCTGCCCGGGGACGGCATCGGCATCTACGAGAGCGGCAGCGTGCTGAACATGTTGTACCAGGGCGTCAGCAAGGGCATTTATCCGCCGCTGATCTTCCTGGGCATCGGCGCCATGACCGACTTCAGCGCGCTGATCTCGAATCCCAAGCTCGTGCTGCTGGGCGCGGCCGCGCAGCTGGGCATCTTCGCCACCTTCTTCGCCGCGCTGCACTTCGGCTTCGATTTCAAGGAGGCCGCCGCCATCGGGATCATCGGCGGCGCCGACGGTCCCACGGCCATTTTCTCCGCCAGTCGGATGGCCCCGCATCTGCTGGGGGCCATCGCCATCGCGGCCTACAGCTACATGGCGCTGGTGCCGGTGATCCAACCACCGGTGATGCGCCTGCTCACCAGCAAGGCCGAGCGCTGCATCCACATGAAGCCCAGCCGGGCGGTGAGCAAGCGCGAAAAAGTGCTCTTCCCGATTTTCGGCTTCATCGTCACCTGTTTCCTGGCGCCGGCGGCGCTGGTGCTGCTGGGCATGCTCTTCTTTGGCAACCTGCTGAAAGAGAGCGGCGTCACGGCGCGCCTGGCCACCACGGCCCGCACCTCGCTGATCGACATCGTGACCATCCTGCTGGGCATGTGCGTGGGCGCCTCCACCCAGGCTCAGACCTTTCTGACGCCCAAATCCATCGGGATCTTTTTCCTGGGGGCCGCCAGCTTCGTGGTGGCCACGGCGGGCGGCGTGGGCTTTGCGAAGCTCATGAACCTGTTCCTCAGCAAGGAGGATCGGGTGAACCCGCTGATCGGCGCCGCCGGCGTGAGCGCGGTACCCATCGCCGCCCACGTGGCGCACAAGGTGGGGCAGGACGCCGATCCCACGAACTACCTGCTGATGCATGCCATGGGGCCCAACGTGGCGGGCGTGATCGGCTCCGCCATTGCGGCAGGTGTGATGCTGGCCATGTTTGGTTGATGGCGGAGGCGCCGGCTCCGCCATCGCGGCAGGTGTGATGCTGGCCATGTTTGGTTGATTTGGCTGGACAGTTGGACCGAACTCAGGGCCGGGCGCGCAGCATCCGGCCCTGTTTCTTGACAGAACAGCCGGTGTGGTGCCAGGCCGGTGCCAGACCGGTGCCAGGTCGGTGCCAGGTCGGTGCCAGGTCGGTGCCAAGTCGGTGCCAGGTCGGTGCCAGGTCGGTGCCAGGTCGGTGCCAGGTCGGTGCCAGGTCGGTGCCAGGCCGGTGCCAGGCCGGTGCCAGGTCGGTGCCAGGCCGGTGCCAGGCCGGTGCCAGGTCGGTGCCAGGTCGGTGCCAGGCCGGTGCCAGGCCGGTGCCAGGCACCTACTCCCGGTCATCCAGATGGCAATCCCCTTGCGGGCAGGGATTGACCTCCACCACCACGTGGGCCAGACGGCTCAAGCCATCCAGGCGTGCCTTGTACTCCGCCGGGCTGCGGGGCTGGTCGGCCACCACCGAAAGCACGGCGGAGAGCTGCTCGGGTCCCACCCGCCAGAGATGCAGATCCGCCAGGCGCGTGTCGCCGTCCGCCTCGATGCGGGCCCGCACGGCTTCGCGCAGATCGGGCGAGACGCCGCCGTCCAGCAGGATCTCCCCGGTCTCGCGCAGCAGGCCGATGGACCAGCGCAGGATCAAGCCCGCCCCGGCCAGGCCCATCAGCGGATCCAGCCAGACCCAACCCCGGCCGCGGGCCAGCAACAGGGCGCCGATGGCCAAGAGCGAGGTGAGGGCGTCGGCGGCCACGTGCAGGGTCGCCGCCCGCAGGTTGTGGTCCTTCCCGTGGGCGTGGGAATGGGCGTGCCCGTGATCGTGATGGTGATCGTGGGAGTGGTCGGGCGCGGCGTCCTCCGCCGTGTGCAGCATCCAGCCGCTGAGCAGGTTCACGGCCAGCCCCAGCGCGGCCACCCAGAGGGCTTCGCTGTAGTGGATCTGCCGGGGATCGGCCAGCCGCAGGATGGACTCCAGCGCCATCATCAGCGCCGCCGCGGCCAGGGCCACGGCGCTGGCGAAGCCGCCCAGCACGCCCACCTTGCCCGTGCCGAAGGTGAAGCGCGGATCGTCGGCGTGCCGCTCGGCGAAGCGGTAGGCGGCCAGCGCGATCCCGAAGGCCGCCACGTGTGTGGCCATGTGCCAGCCGTCCGCCAGCAGGGCCATGCTGCCCGTCCAGCTGCCCACCAGGATCTCGCCCACCATCATGGCGGCCGAGAGCAGGATGACCTGGAAGGTCCGGCGCCGGGCCCGGCTCTGGTCCACGTGGTAGCGATGCTCGTGACGCAGGTGCTGCAGGGACGGTCCGTGCATGGGCTCTCCCGATTCCAGTTGCGGACGACCCGGGCGGGGCGTCCAGCCGCCAATATGCCAGTTTTGTCCAGTCGGAAATTGTCTCACGGATTGGGAGGACAGGTGATGAACCGGGTGTTTGTAGCGGCGGTCTGTGTGGTGGGCGCGGCCCGCCTGGCATTGGCGGAACCCTTCCAACTGGCCGTCTGGGATCCCGTGCAGCTGCGGCCCGCCGCGGCGGACATCGAGGGCCTGCGGCTGAGCCTGTTCTACGGGCGCAATCACGATCTGCTGGGCCTGGACGCCGGGCTGGTCAACCGGCTGGACGGCTCCGGCACGGGCATCCAGTACGGCGCGGCCAACCACGTGGCCGGCTCCTTCACGGGTCTGCAGGAGGCCTGGCTCTATTCGGCCACCGAGGGCTCGCTGACGGGCATCCAGTCGGCCTGCCTGACCCGCTGCGGCTCCCTGACCGGCATCGAGTTGGGCGTGGTGAATTGGGCAGGGTCCGTCCAGGGCCTCCAACTGGGACTCTACAATCGCTGTTCGGGCCTGCACGGCCTGCAGATCGGGCTGCTCAACCATGACGCCTCCGACTCGCGGCTGCCCATTCTGCCGCTACTGCGCTGGGGCCGCTGAAGCTGGACCCCGGCGCCGCCGATAGGAGGGAGCCTGTCCCGGGAGCGCGTCATCGTCCCGGCAGGCCGGGTCTCTCGCTTGGGGAAGGCACATGTCCCAGCTGCGCCAGCTGTCCGTGACGGAGCTTCAGGTGGGGCAGTACATCATCCTGCCCCCGCCCTGGCACAAGCACCCCTTCCTGCGCAGCCGCTTCCGCCTGGAGGACCTGCACGACGTGGAGGAACTGGCCCGGGCCGGCATTCTGCGCGTCACCGTGGACGAAGGGCGCAGCCGCGTGGCGCCCGTTCCGCCCGCCGCCCCGGCGGCCCGGCGCGTGGAGCCGCCGCCCCCCGCCCGCTGGAACCAGGAGGAGCTGGTGACGCCCGCCCTGCGGGAGTTGATCCACGATCCGTACCTGAGTGCGCCGGCCAAGGCCCGGCTTCTGCACGCGGCCACCGCGGACATGCTGGGCCGGCTCATGCGTCAGCCCTCGCTGGAGCGCGTGCAGGAGTTCAAGCAGGGGTTGACGGAGCTGGTGGACCAGGTGCTGAGCAACGACGCCCTGGCCAGCGGACTGCTGCGTCTCACGGCCCACGACGTCTACACCTGGGGCCACTCGGTCAACGTGGGCCTGCTTTCGTTGCTGCTGGCCCGCAACCACTATCGCCACTCCGACGCCCACGACCTGCACGAGCTGGCCGCGGGCTTCTTCCTCCACGACATCGGCAAGGTTTTCGTCAATCCCGCCCTGCTCAACAAGCGCGGGCGTTTCACGGAGGCCGAGCGCCTGGAGATGCGCGCCCATCCCGCTCTGGGCCTGCAGCTGGTGCAGGAGAGCGGCAGCCTGGACCCGGCCGTGGCCTCCATCGTGGGCCAGCACCACGAGCGCGTGGGGGGCGGCGGCTATCCGCACGGCCTGGAGGGCGGCGAGATCCATCCCTATGCCCAGATCTGCGCCCTTGCGGACGTCTACGACGCCCTCACCAGCGTGCGCTCCTACAAGACCAGCCTGGGCGCCTTCGAAGCCCTGCGGGTCATCCGGCGTGAGATGGTGACAGACCTGAACTTCCCGCTCTTCGAAGGGCTGGTGCGCCTGCTCTACGAGTAGCCCGCAACACGCCCGGCGCATTCCGCACAACAGAAGCGCCCCGACGGTGACCGCCGGGGCGCCTTGCGTGTTGGAGTGACGACTTACTTGGTGAGCAGCATCCGGCGCGTCTGGCGACCCTGCTCGGTGCTCAGCGTGTAGAGGTACAAGCCGCTGGGCAGGGCCGAGGCGTCGAACTGCACCTCGTGCAGGCCGCGCTCCGCCGGACCGTTCCAGAGGGTGGCCACCTGCTCGCCGGCCAAGTTGTGCACGACCAGCTCCACCTGTCCGGTGGTCTCCAGCGTGAAGGAGAGCGTGGTGACCGGGTTGAAGGGATTGGGGTAGGCCGCGCCCAGGCCGAAGGCCAGCGCCTGCTCCTCGGCGCCCACCACCTCGCAGCAGGGCACGTAGACTTCGCCCGTGACGGAGTTGGGCGGGCAGTCGGCGGACATCACCTCGATCAGGAAGGGAATGCTGCGGTCGCAGGGATTGCCCAAGGCCGTCAGCGAGAAGGATGCGGCGCCCGTCTGGCCCGGGGCCAGGTCGCCGATGAACACGGGGCCGCCGCCGATCAGGCCCGCACCCGCGGTGAGCACGGCATGCACGTCGTGACACACGTCGCCGCCCGTGTTGGTGACCAGCAGGTTCACGTCGAAGGGATTGGGCGTCAGCTCGCCGTTGTCGCAGGAGAGGGCCGTGTTGCCGCCCAGGTTGAGGGAGAGCTCGCCCGGCACCACCTGCACGTCGCAGGTGCCGTAGTAGGTCTGGTAGTGGCGGGTCTGGAAGGGCTGCAGGACGCCCGCCTCCCACCAGAGCAGGCAGCCGCTGTCGCCGTAGGGCAGGCCGCTGCAGACGTAGTTGAAGGCGGCGTTGTAGAAGGAACCCCACTGGCCGAAGGCCGCGCGGTCCGGCAGGGTGGCGCCGAAACCGCTCAGGATGCCGCAGCCCACCAGGTCATCGGGTCCCTGGGTCGGGCCCACTTCGAAGGCCTGCCAGATGTTGGGCACCGTGCCGGTCTCGAAGCAGGTCTCCACCGCCGTGTAGCCGTAGCTGGTGGACAGGGGCGCCGCGTCGTTGGCGTCCACCATGGTGTCCATCTCCAGCAGCAGGCTCACTTCGTGATACGTGGCGTCGCCCAGGATGTCGTACTCGATGCGCACGGTACCCGAGCCGGCCACCACCGTGGGGGTGACGGTCTGGATCAGGGTGACTCCGCCCGCGCCGTACTGGGTGACGATGGCCGCTCCCACGGCCGCGGGTCCCGCCAGCAGCGTCAGCGGCGCATCGTAGGTGCCACTCATGGAGGGGCCCTGGCCGTAGACCACGCCGTCCACCTTCAGGCGCGTGTAACTGGTGACCGGGTCGGCGTCGTTGTGGCCGTAGAGCAGGCGTTCGCCGGCCGCGGTGCCGATGGTGAAGCGGCCCTCGTAACTGCTGCCCGCATCGCTGACGTTGACGGTCACGATGCCGTTGCTGGAGGAGAGATAGGCGCGCGAGGTGGACTCGGGCAGCAGCTCTTGCTTGCGCGCGGCTTCGTCGGTGGCCAGTGCCGCCAGGGTGCAACCCAGCAGCAGGTACAGGTTGAGTGCGAGTTTCATGTGGTGTCCTTCTTTCGTTTGGGGGCTGTGTGTGGTGGACCGGGCTTCAGGGCACGAAGACCCGGTTGCCGGGGAAACCCGCAAGGGGCGGGCCAAGATTCGAACTGCGGCGGTCCGATTCAACGGGCGGCAAGCTGGGCTAAAGGGGGCAAAAACAGAACCATTTGGTTGCCAGGCGGGACCGGCCGCGGGCGGAGCGCCGGGAGCTTGTGCAGGAATGGTCAGGCGTCGTCCAAATTCCGACAGGTTGGTGGTAGAAAAACCAAGCCCCGCGGAGTGCGGGGCTTGGAGGGTAACTGGCTGCGAGGGGGCGTTACTTGCTGAGCACCAGCTTGCGCGTCTGGCTGCCCTGCTCCGTGGTCAGCGTGTAGAGGTAGAGTCCGCTGGGCAGGGCCGCGCCGTCGAAGGACACCTCGTGGGTGCCGCGCTCGGCCAGGCCCTGGAACAGGATGGCCACGCGCTGACCCGTCAGATTGTGGACGACCAGCTCCGCCTGGCCCGTCTCGGCCATGACGAAGGGCAGGGTGGTGACGGGGTTGAAGGGATTGGGATAGGCCGCGCCCAGTTCGAAGGACGCCGTCTGCTCCTGGGCGCCCACCGTGCCGTCGCAGCCCTCCACCGTGACCGTCCCGCTGAAGATCAGCCCGCTCGGGCCGCCCACGTCGCTGGACAGGATATAGAGCGTGTTCACGCCGGGCAGCACCAGCCCGCTGACATTCAAGCCCAGCAGGTCGGTCTGGGCGCCGTAGTTGCCGCCGATGGTGCCGGGGAGCGCCGTGCCATTGAGGTAGAGGCCCTCGTTGACCAGGGCCCAGGACTCGCCGATCCAGTTGTCCGAGGCGAAGTGGAAGTCGAGGCTGGCCGAGCGGACACAGGAGGCATGGACTTCGAAGTTGATGGCGTAGAGGCAGGTGCTGCCGCTGTAGGGATCCAGGGTGTCGTTGACCCACTGGGCCAGCGGATCGGCCGGGAGGGAGGGAATCCAGACGCTGATGACGGCGGGCAGGATGCCGGCCGGGGGACCGCCCTGGGCCGCGGTGAACTGGGCCGGCACCAGGGGCACGCCGAACTCGGCCTCCGCCGGTCCAGCCAGATAGGTGAGCTGGGTATCGTAGCCGCCGGCGGGGCCGTTGCCGCTGCGCAGGGTGAAGACTTCCACGGCCCACGAGGACGGGGCGCTGACGGCCAGCAGGCCGCCGGCCAGGACGAGATGCAAGTTCAAGCGGTTCATCCGAAGGACTCCTTCTGCGGGGCGGGCCCGCGCTGTGTGTGGTGGTTCAAATCAGGTTCCAGGCACTGGAGGTCGGCGTTGCACCGACTGGAGGAAGGACGGGTCTGCCGCCGGGACATCCAATAGAATGGACTGTTCAATTTCAAACTCCTTTGTGAAGGTATGAGAACAGGCCGCGGCCGCTTCCCAGCCCGCTCGGGGGTGGAAAGGGGCGGGCGGAGGGCATGAAAAAGCGCCCCGGCGGTCAGGCCGGGGCGCTCAGGGTCGAGCTGCTGAAGCCCGCGCCGGGGCTTACTTGGACAGGACCATTTTGCGGGTCTGGACGCCCTGCGCGCTGGTCAGCGTGTAGAGGTACAGGCCGCTGGGCAGCGCCGCGCCGTCGAAGACCACTTCATGCGTGCCGCGCTGGGCGGGTCCGTTCCACAGGGTGGCGACAGTCTCGCCGGCCAGGTTGTGCACGGTCAGCGTGGCCTGGCCCGTCTCCGCCATGCTGAAGGAGAGCGTGGTGACTGGGTTGAAGGGGTTCGGGTAGTTGGCGCCCAGGCCGAAGGCCACGGGCTGGTCCAGCGCGCCCACCTGCTCGCAGCAGGGGATGTAGAGCTCGCGGGAGATGCTGTTGGTCGGGCAGGTCTGGGAGAAGACCTCGATGTTGAAATAGCCGTAGCCGCCGCAATACTCGTCCAGGGCCGTCAGGAAGAAGCCCACCTGGACGGTCTGGTCGGGGGCGAGGTCGCCGATGGAGATCAGACCGCCGCCCGTCAGGCCGCCGGCGGCCGTCACGTTGGCCATCACGCCCGTGCAAGGCAGGTCGCCCGTGTTGGTGACCAGCAGGTTCACGTCGAAGGGGTTCGGGCTGAGTTCGCCGTCGTCGCAGGACAGGCCCTGGCTGCCGGTCAGGCTCAGGCTGAGGTCGCCGGGCTGGGTGTACTCGACGCAGGTGCCGTAGTAGGTCTGGAAGTGGTCCAGGGCGGCGGGCGCCAGATTGGGCGTGGACCACCAGAGCAGCACGGCGCTGTCGCCGTAGCCGACGGGCTCGCACTCATAGCCGAAGCCCGCGCCGTAGAAATTGCCCCAGCGGCCCACGGCGAAACGGTCCGGCAGCGTGGCGCCGAAGCCGTTCAAGATGCCGCAGCCCACCAGCAGGGAGGGATCCTGGTTCGGGCCTTCCTCGAAGGCCTGCCAGCTGTTGGGCACGTCGAGGCCCGTGAAGCAGGTCTCGATGGCCGCGTAGCCGGCGCTGGTGGAGATGGGGGCCGCGTCGTTCCAATTGACCATGGTGTCCATCTGCAGCAGGACACCCACGTCGTGGGCCACGCCGCCCAGGTTTTCCACGTCGAACTCGATGCGCACCGTGCCCTGGCCGCCCACGAGGACCGGGGTCAGGGTCTGGACCAGCCGGATGTCGCCCAGGGTCCAGCGCGTGACGATGCCGTCGCCGCTCACGTACGGGGCCTCCGGAATGCCCAAGGCCGACTCCACGCCGTCCACGTTCAGCTTGACCCAGGAGGTGCCGGGATCGTACTCGTGGCCGTAAAGCAGATACTGGCCGGCGGCGGTGCCGATGGTGAAGCGCCCGCCATTCTCGTCCGGGTTCTCATTGACGTGCACCACCACGGCGCCGTTGGAGACGCTGAGGTAGGAGCGGCTGGCGTCCGCGGGGAAGTTCGCGGCTTTCCATTCGTTGGTGTAGTCCGCCTGGGCGAGCGCGGCGCCGCCCAGCAGGACAGAGATCAACAAGGCCTTGTTCATGCTTGCCCCCCGTCTGATTAGATGTGTGGTCTCGACACCTGCCGAAGCCACGGCATTGGGCCCGCGACTCCCCCATTGGCAGTAGAATCCGGGGATGAGCAAAGAGCAGGCCAAGCGGTGGACCGTCCGCTTGGCCGTGAGGGGATCTTGTTTGCTGACAAGGCGAAGCCCCCGATGGCCGGCGCGAAGAGGACGGGGAGCCGGGCCCCGGTTCCCCCTGACGGCCGACTGGAACTGTTGAAGCTGTTCAAAAACCAACAGTTTCAGGAACGGGAGATTGGGCTTGCCCCGCCGGCCCGGCGGGCTCACCTTGTGCGCGCCGGAAGGAGGATCCCATGCGCCCCTGGTGGTGGATGACCCTGTTGGTCCTGCCCATCTGTCTGTTCCGGGAGGATTGCGTCATGGCCCGCACCCAGCCGGAGCCCCCGCGGCTGGCCACCTGGGTGGCCGGTTCGCGGGCCCTGACCCACGCCGCCCTGCTGGCCGCCAGCCTGCGGGAGTTCGGCGGCGCGCTGGCTGCCGAGACACTCTGGGTCTATCTGGATCCCGGGCTGGGCGATCCGGCGGCCCTGGCCTGCCCGCCGGGTTGCCGGCTGGTGCTCGCCCCGGCGGCGCCGGCCGAGGCGGCGGGCCTGCCCTTCGCGGGCAAGCCGGGCGCGGCCGCGGCGGCGGAGCGCGTGGCGCTGGCGGCGGGCCGGACGGGCCTGGCCTGGCTGGACGACGACACGGTGATCCTGGCGGAGCCGGCGGCCTTCACGCTGCCCGCCGGCGTGGACCTGGGCTGGCGGCCCGTGATGCACCGCAACATCGCGCCCCTGGCCGGCGCGGCGCCCGGTCCGTTCTGGAGCCGGCTCTGGCAGCTGTTGGACGTGCCCGCGGCAGCCCACTTTCCCTGTGTCACCGTGGCCGACGGCGACCGCGTGCGCACCTACGTCAACGCCGGCTGCCTGGTCGTCCGGCCGGAGGCCGGGCTGCTCCAGGCCTGGGCGGAGGACTTCCGCTGCGCGGCGGCGGACGACGAGCTGCGCGCCCTCTGCCGGCAGGAGGCCCGTCAGGCGCTGTTCCTGCACCAGGCCGCGCTGGGAGCCACCATCGCGCGCCGGACCCGGGCTTCCCAGCGGTTCCTGCTGCCGGAGAGCTACAACTGGCCCCTGCTGTTCGACGAGCTGTTCGGGGCCCGGCGGGACTTCCACGACCTGACGGGCGTGGTTAGCCTGCGCCACGAAGGCCTGTTGCCGGCCGCCGGGGGCGAGCGGCTGGAGCGGCTCTGCGGGCCGCCGGCAATTCTGGACTGGCTGCGCCTCCCGCCGACGCCTCGCGAGTGAATTGTCCGCGCGGAATCCCGGGCGGGCCGGTCCCGGGGCCGCCCCCTTTCCTATATTCCCGCATGGCTGACATCATCGCTTTCGCCAATCAAAAGGGCGGGGTGGGCAAGACCACCACCGCCGTGAACCTCTCCGCTTGCCTGGCCGTCTCCGAGCGGCGCGTGCTGCTGGTGGACATGGATCCGCAGGCCAACGCCACCAGTGGCATCGGCCTGGAGCGGGACGAGTCCCGGCCCAGCATCTACGAGGTCCTGCTGGACCCGGGTGCCGTGCGCGAGGCCATCTCCCCCACCCAGATCGAGGGCCTGGACGTCCTGCCCAGCCACATGCGGCTGGTGGGCGCGGAGGTGGAGCTGGTGGCGGCCATGGGCCGCGAGTACCGCCTCAAGAAGGCCCTGGCCCTGCTGGCCGCGGACTACGAGTACATCCTGATCGACTGCCCGCCCTCCTTGAGTCTGTTGACCGTCAACACACTGTGCGCGGCGGACGGGGTGATCATCCCCATCCAGGCCGAGTACTACGCCCTGGAGGGCCTCTCCCAGCTGCTCAACACCATCGAGCTGGTGCGGGAGAGCCTCAACCCCAGGCTCATCGTGCGCGGCGTGCTGCTGACCATGTACGACAGCCGGCTCAACCTCTGCAACATGGTGCGCCAGGAGGTGGAGAACCACTTCGGCGACCGCATGTACAAGAGCATCATCCGGCGCAACGTCAAGCTGGGCGAGGCGCCCAGCCACGGGAAGCCCATCCTGCTGTACGACGCCGGCAGCCCGGGCAGCCAGAACTACATCGCCCTGGCCCAGGAGATCCTCGATGAATCGGTCCAAACCGCTGGGTAAGGGGCTCTCGGCCCTGATCCACAAGCCGGACGCCCCGCCCCCCGCCGCCGCTCCGGCGGGCGCCGACGAGGGGGTCCGCGTCCACCAGCTGCCGCTGGAGCTGATCAACCGCAACCGCCACCAGCCGCGCCGGGACTTCGAACCCGCCGACCTGGAGGACCTGGCCCAGTCCATCCGGGTCAACGGCGTGCTGCAGCCCGTGCTGGTCTACGAGGACGGCGGCCTCTACACGCTGATCGCCGGCGAACGGCGCTGGCGGGCCTGCCAGCTGGCGGGCCTGCGCAGCCTGCCGGCCATCGTGCGGCCCCGGCCGGACGAGGCGGAACTGATGCGCCTGGCGCTGCTGGAGAACATCCAGCGCGAGGACCTGCATCCGCTGGATCTGGCGGCGGGCTTCCGCATGCTCATCGAGGAGCACGGGATGACCCAGGAGGAGCTGGGCCAGACCCTGGGCATGAGCCGGCCGGCGGTGACCAACCTGCTGCGTCTGCACAAGCTGCCCACGGTGATCAAGGTCAGCCTGAAGGAGGGCAAGATCTCCTTCGGCCACGCCAAGGTGCTGCTGGGCCTGGCCGCCGACGACGAGAAGGTGCGCTTCTGGCAGCTGGCCGTGAAGCGCGATTTGTCCGTGCGCCAACTGGAGGAGGCCATTCGCCAGCACCGCGAATCCGCGCCCAAGCCGGCGGTGGTCAAGCCCTTCGACATCCTCCAGGCGGAGGAGAGCCTGAGCGGCAACCTGGGGGCCCGGGTGCAGATCAGCCCCAACCGCAACCGCGGCCAGATCCGCATCGACTATTCCACCCGTGAGGAGCTGGACCGACTGGTCGAGCTGCTGCAAAAATCGGACGAGGCATGAGACTGATCCTCTTCGAAGACCCGCAGGCGCGGGCCTTTTATCCGTTGACGGAGATGCGTCCCGTCTGGGAGTTGCGCACGGGGCTGGGCACGCTGCGCCAGCGCATCGAGTGGCGCCTGGGTCTCAAGGCCGAGGGCGGCCTGTGCCGCGGACCGCTGCAGAAGGTGGCTGCGCGGCTGGGGCTGCCCCAGCCCGAGCTGGAGGAGGGCGAGGACATCCTGATGGTCAACGGCCGGCTGCTGGAGCTGAATGCCGAGGCCGTGCTCGGGCTGGAACCCGGCACGGGCATGCTGCTGGACGACGTGCTGCTGGCCGCCCGGCTGGATGCCGCGGAGCTGGCGGACCTGGACGGTGGCGGACCGGAGCTGGACGTGGTGGAGGCCCCGGCGGGCATGCGGCTGGCCGAGCACCTCTGGGAGCTGATCCATGAACTGCCGGCGGCGGCAGCGGCGGATTTCCCCTACCTGGAAGCCCGCCTGCAGGCCGAGGGCCGCACGGCCCCGCCGGAGAGCGTGGACCTGAGCGTGCGCCTGATCGGCAGCGAGCGCATCCACATCGAGGCCGGGGCGACCATCGCGCCTTACTGCGTGCTGGACGCGAGCAAGGGTCCCATCGTCATCGAGAGCGGCGTCAGCCTGGCCCCCTTCTGCGTGGTGGAAGGCCCGGCCTTCATCGGCGAGAATTCGCGCCTGAAGCCCGGCACGCGCCTGCTGGGCGGCACGCACTTGGGCCCGGTCAGCCGCGTGGCCGGCGAAGTGGCGGAGTCCATCCTGCAGGGCTACGCCAACAAGCAGCACGACGGCTTCTTGGGCCACGCCTACCTGGGCGAGTGGACCAACTTGGGCGCGGACACCAACAACAGCGACCTGAAGAACAACTACGGCCAGGTCAGCGTGCAGATGCTGGGCCGCCAGGTGGAGACGGGCGAGCGCTACGTGGGCCTGCTGATGGGCGACCACTCCAAGTGCGGCATCAACACGATGTTCAACACGGGCACCGTGGTGGGCGTGTTCGCCAACATCTGGGGCGGCGGCTTTCCCCCCAAGGAAGTGCCGCCCTTCAGCTGGGGCGGTCCCCAGGACGGGATCACGCCCTACGAGCTGGAGAAGGCCATCGCCACGGCCCACATCGTCAAGGGGCGGCGGGAGCGCAACCTGGGCCGCTGCGAGGAGGATCTGATCCGCCACCTCCACCGGCAGTACCAGGACGAGTTCGCTCCTGCGTTCGGGGAACCCGTTGCACCACGAAGCGCGGGAAGGAAGACGAAGACCGTGAAGGCGGAGCCGAAGAAATAGCCCGCTTGCCGGGCAGATCTCAATTCGACGCACGGGAAGAGATCCGAAGAGCAAGAAGAGGATCGAGGAAGGGATTTTGAATCCTTCGCCTTGGGGAGAGATCCGTTTTGGGGCCGCCTGAGTGGCTCCCCCCTGTCTCGCATCGTGCTCTTCTTCGGTCTTCGTGAGCTTCGTGTCCGAGAGGAACCGGGGCAGACACGTAGCACGGGAAGGGATCCGAAGCGCACGAAGAGTGCCGCAGGAGGGATCTCGTTTCTAAGGTCTGTAGGAAGAGCCCGTCTGTGCGCTCGTCGGCGCTCAACCCGGGTTACGAGGATTGATCCTGCTTCTCTCGTTTCTTCGTGCTCTTCTTCGAACTTCGTGAGCTTCGTGTCCAAGTGGAGAGTGGAGAGTGGAGACCGGATGCTGACACCGGAACAGCTGCGGGAATTGGAGGCCGCCGTGGGAGCGGCCTCGCTCATCCTGGACGGGCGCCGGGAGGCCTACGCCGCCGACGAACTGAAAGTCCCCCACCTGCCCGACGTGGTGGTGGAGCCCGAGCGTGTGGAGCAGATCCAGGAGCTGCTGCGCTGGGCCAATCGCCACCTCATTCCCGTCACACCACGCGGGGCCGGCACCGGCCTGTCGGGCGGCGCGCTGGCCACCCGGGGCGGCGTCATCCTCTCCATGAGCCGCTTCAATCGGATCCTCGAGCTCGACCCGCTCAACCGCTTCGCCGTGGTGGAGCCCGGCGTGCTCAACCTGGCCCTGCAGGAGGCCGCTGGTCAACACGGGCTCTTCTACCCGCCGGATCCCGCCTCCTGGGAATCCTGCAGCCTGGGCGGCAACGTGGCCGAGGACGCCGGCGGCCCGCGCTGCGTCAAGTACGGCGTGACACGCAATTACGTGCTGCAGCTGGAGGCCGTCCTGCCCTCGGGGGAGTGGATCTCCTGCGGCACGCGCACGCGCAAGGGCGTGGTGGGCTACAGCCTGCGCGACCTGCTCATCGGCAGCGAGGGCACGCTGGCCGTGCTGACCAAGCTGGTCCTGCGCCTTGTGCCCCGGCCGCGCTGCACGCACACGCTGCTGGCCCTGCTGCCCGACACGGCCACGGCCGCCCGACTGGCCGGGCGCATCCAGCTGGCCGGGCTGACCCCCAGCGCGCTGGAGTTCATGGACGAACGCGCCCTGGAACTGGTCCGCGAGCGGTTGCCCCTGCGCCTGCCGGCGGAGTGCCGGACCGTGCTGCTGCTGGAGAGTGACGGCGAACCCGAGCCCGCCGAACGCGAGGCCCAGCGGCTGGGCGAACTCTGCCTGGCGGAGGGCGCGCTGGACGTGCTGAGCGCCGAGGGCGGCGAAAAACGCGAGCGCCTCTGGGACGTGCGGCGGCGCCTCTCCACCACCACGCGGGAGTTGTTCGCCCAGAAACTCTCCGAGGACATCGCCGTGCCGCTGGACCGGCTGGCGGAGTGTCTGGCGGAGTGCCACCGGCTGGGGGCCGCGGCCGGCCTCAACCTGTTGGCCTACGGGCACCTGGGGGACGGCAATCTGCATGTCAACGTGCTCAGCACTGAGAGTGGCGCGGAGGTGCGGGCCCGGATGTGGGCCCTGGTGGAGGACGTCTACCGGCTGGCGCTGCGCCTGGGCGGGACGATTTCCGCCGAACATGGTGTAGGTTGCTGGAAGCAGCCTTATATTGGATGGGAACTCAGTCCGCTGTCCCAGCGGCTGCAGATGGACGTCAAACGGCTTTTTGATCCACACAATATTTTGAACCCGGGCAAAATCTTTGATTGGCCCACAACCAAGGAGACCGCCATATGAGCACTCTGCGCACCGCCCTGCTGCTCTCGCTGGTCGTCGCTGTCGGACTGGGCAGCGTGGCTTGCAAGAAGAAGGTCGATCCGGCCGCCGAGAAGAACATCACCCAGCAGACGGATGATGCCGCCGCCGCCGCCGCGGCCGCCGCCCAGGCCGAAGCCGACCGGCTGGCCGCCGAAGCCGCCGCCAAGGCCGAAGCCGAGCGCCTGGCCGCCGCCAACGCCGCCAAGGCCGAGGCGGAGCGTCTGGTTCGCGAAGCCCGCGGCACGGCCATCAACTCGCTGTCCGCCGTCTACTTCGACTTCGACAAGTTCGAACTGCGCGAAGACACCCGCGGCAGCCTGGCCCACCACGGCGACGTGCTGCGCACGGTCAGCGACCTGCGCGTGCGGCTGGAAGGCCATTGCGACGAGAACGGCTCCGTGGCCTACAACCTGGCCCTGGGCGACAAGCGCGCCAACGCCGTCAAGGACTACCTGGTCCGGCTGGGCCTGGACGCCGGCCGCTTCGAGACCATCTCCTACGGCAAGTCCCGCCCGGTGGAGCTCGGCCACGACGAGGCCGCATGGTCCGTGAACCGGCGCTGTGAGTTCCAGGCGCTGAATCCGTGACCCTGTGGAGTTTCGTCGCCCACGCCTCGCTGTTTTCCAAGGCGGTCCTGCTGATCCTGGTGGTCCTCTCCGTGCTGAGTTGGGCCGCCATCCTGGAGCGCATCCGCTACTTCCGGCGCGCGGCGGCAGCTGAATCCACCTTCGAGGAAGGCATCGACCAGGGCCGCGGACTCGCGGACCTGGTTCGTTTGGCTGAGCATCATCAGGGGGCGCCCAGCGCCCTCATGCTGCAGCAGGCGGTGCGCCGCCTGCTGCCGCCTTCCGCTTCCGGGGCCGGCGCACACCGGCCTCTTCCCGCTCCGGCGGCCTGGGAGGGCGCCCTGGGCGCCGCCGAACGCCGCGCGCTGGCGGACGTGGACCGCCATTTAAGCCTGTTGGCCACGGTCTCCAGCGCCAGCCCGTTCATCGGCCTGATGGGCACGGTCTGGGGCGTGATGGTGGCCTTCCTGCGCATCGGCGGCCAGCAGGGCCAGGCCATGCTGGAAGTCGTGGGGCCGGGCATCGCCGAGGCCCTGATCGCCACGGTGGTGGGTCTGGCCACGGCCATTCCGGCCACCATCGCCTACAACTACTTCCTGGCCTCCGCGCGCCGCGCGCGGGACCGCTGCGAAGCCCTCCGCGACCTGATCTCCGGCCTGGTGCGGGAGGTGGGACCGGCATGAAAGCCGCGCCCGACCGGGGTCCGCTCTCCGAGATCAACGTCACTCCCCTGGTGGACGTCTTCCTGGTGCTATTGGTCATTTTCATGATCACGGCACCCGTGCTGAAGACCGCCCTCGAAGTGGGCCTGCCCCAGTCCGAGAGCGGTCAGCGGCGCGGCGACCGCGGGGTCACCGTGGAACTGCGCCGGGACGGCCAGCTGATGCTGGGCCGGGAGAGCGTCCGGGCCCAGGAGTTGGGCGCGCGCCTGCTGGACGAGGCCCTGCTGCTGACGGAGGGCGACAGCGCCGCCGCCCGCTCCCTGCCCGTCTTCCTGGCCGCCGACGAGCGCGTGGCCTACGGCGAGGTGGTGGGCCTGCTGGACCGCATCCGCGAAGCCGGCTTCGAGGACGTGGGCCTGATGACCGACCCGCCCCCCCGGGATTCCCAACTCCCATGAGCACCCACCGGCGCCGGACGGGCGGATCGCCCCTGGGGCGCCCGGTGCTGGCCTCGCTGGCCCTGCACGCGGGGATTCTATTGCTCCTCTGGTGGGGCGGCCCCAGCCTGAAGCGACCCGAGGCCGTCCATGTGCGCTTGGTGCGCCAGGCCGGCGGCGGGATGAACCGGCCGGGCTGGGTCAGCGACGCGCCTCCTGCAGAGACGCCCGCCGCCCAGCCGGAGGAGAGCGCGGCGCCCGCCCCGGAACCCGCCGCCCCCGCGGCCCGCAACTCCGCCCCCACCATGGCCCGCACGCCCAATCCCCGTCCGACGACCCCCGCCCAGCCCGCCCGGGAACCTGAACGTCCCCGGCGCGAGTCCGACCAGGCCACGCGCCCGGCGGCGCCGGGGGAGCGGACCCGCCGCGCGGGCAGCGACGCGGGAGCCGGACCCCGGGGCGCCGGCAGCAGCCGCACGGGCGCGACGGCGGACCAGCCCGGGCTGGAAGGCATGAGTCAGTATCTGGTGCGGCTGGAGAATTCCATCCAGCGCACCTTCAAGTACCCGGCCCGCTCCAGCGGGCGCAAGGCGGTCTTCCACTTCCTGGTGGACCGCCAGGGCCGGGTGAGCCAGTTGGAGCAGGTGGGCGAATCGGGCCTGCCCGGGTTGGATCTGGCGGGCCGCAGCTCCATCACCCGGGCCGTTCTGCCCCCGTTGCCGCCGGTGTTTCCCTACGACCAGATCGGAGTGACTTTCACTTTTGTGGACGAATAAGCCTCCCCAGCTGGCTCTGTGCCGGCGCCCGCACTTCCTGACGCGGATCCTCCCCCTGCTGCTCGTCCTGCTGCTGAGCGCGGCCCGGCCGGCGCGGGCGGCGGACGACGACATGCCCGTCGGCGGCTTCTTCCCACCTGGGACGGTCCCCGAGGTGGCGCTGGAAGCCCGCACCCTGAGCTACTTCCGGCCCGGCCTGGTGCTGGAAGCCCCACTGGCGGGCTCTGTCCAGCTGTTGACCTTCGAGAACCGGCTGCGGCAGGCCCTCACGCTGGCGGGCACGCTCAAGCTCTGGTACGGCTCGCCGGACCCCAAGAGCCTGAGCGAGGCCGAACTGGCCAGCCTGGTGCGGCTGGACGAGCGCATCAAGACGGGCGGCAAGCCGGAGACCGTGGAAGTCAGCCTGCTGAACTACAGCGGCGGCGCGCCGCTCGCCACCTGGATCATCAAGCTGGACGAGCAGGCCGCGCGCCAGGCCGAGAGCCTGGCCCAGGAAATCCTGCTGCTGTTGACCGGCTTTCGCGCCCCCTTCGGCTCGCGCGTGCTCTACGTGCAGGCGGAGCGCGGCGGCACGCAGCTGGTGCTGGCGGATTTCTTCGGGGAAGAGCGCCAGGCCCTGAGCCGCAGCGGCAAGACGCGCGTGATGCCGGCCTGGGCGCCCAGCGGCCGCTTCTACGCCTGGACCCAGGTGCATCCGGAGCGCGGCGCCGACATCTGGGTGGGCGCCGTCGCCGGCGGAGAGGCCGAGCTGGTACTCGGCGGTCCCGAGTCCGAGGCCGCACCGGCCTGGAGTCCCGACGGCCGCTGGCTGGCCTGCGCGGCCACGGTCAAGGCCAACACGGACATCTACTTGATCCCGATGGATCCGGCCACCGGACGGCGCACGGGCGAGCCGCGCCGGTTGACGCACCACCCGGCCATCGAGACCAATCCCTCGTGGGCGCCCGACGGCCGCCACCTCGTCTTCGCCAGCGACCGCAGCGGCAGCCTGCAGCTCTACACCATCACTTCGGACGGCGTGGACGAGCAGCGGATCAGTTTCATCGGGACGGGCTCCGACTGCCCCTCCTGGTCGCCGGACGGGGACTGGATCGCTTTCATTTCCCGGGAGCGCAACGGCTGGCAGATCTTCCAGATGCGCCCGGACGGCAGCGACTGGGTGCGCCTGACCGACGAGACGGGCAACCACTTCGATCCGCGCTGGTCGCCGGACGGCCAGCACCTGGCCTATAGCTGGAAGAACGAGGTCTGGGTGATGCTGGCCGACGGCACGGGCCGGCGGCAGCTCAGCAAGGGCGGGGGCGAGAGTCCCTCCTGGGAACCGGTGAAACTGGACTGACCGCCGATTTCCTTCCCCCGCCCCCGGCGGGGGAAGGCGCCGCGCAGCGGCGGGGGATGGGGGCACTCAGGACTTTTCAATGCCCCCATTCGCGCCTGCGGCGCGGCTTCCCCCACCGGGGGTGGGGGAAGAGATTGGCTTCGCCTCGTGCGCCGATCGACCGGGTTGCCTGGAAAGACAAGGAGTACGCCGTGAGACAGCAGCTGCTGATTCTGGCCCTGGCGGCCGCCGCCCTGTTGTCGGGCTGCGCCTCGCGCAGCGAGATCGTCGCCTTCCAGGAGGATCTGGCGCACATCAAGGGCAAGGTGGACCGGGTGGAGAGCCGGCAGACCGAGCAGGACAGCCTGCTCATCGGGCGGGTTGAGTTCCTGAAGGAGCGCTTCCGGGACACGGAGGCCGTGCTGCGCCTGCTCAAGGCCGACCAGCTCCAGGGGACGGAGGATCTGCGCAACCTGCTGACCGAGGTGCGCTCCACCCTGGACGACGCGGGCACCTACAACCGGCGCCTGGCCCAGAAAGTGGACGAGCTGAACCTGATCCTGGCCCGCCAGGGCCTGCGCCAGCAGCGGGACAGCCTGGCGCTGGCGGATCCCTCCTGGCTCTACAACCAGGCCACCCTGGACCGCGTGCGCGGCCTGCCGGAACTGGCGCGCTCGGGCTTCCGCGAATACCTCACCCGTTTCCCCAAGGGCGAGATGGTGGCGCTCTGCCGCTACTGGATCGGCGACACCTGGCTCTCGGAGCAGCAGCCGGACTCGGCGCTGACCCAGTACGAGCGCTTCGAGAAGAGCCACCCGGATCACGCCCAGGTGCCGGCCTCCATGCTGCGCCGCTCGCTGATCCTCGCGGGCAAGGGCAAGACCGAGCAGGCCCGCAGCCTGCTGGACACCGTGCGCAAGCGCTGGCCCAACCGTCCGGAGGCCGAACTGGCCAAGGAGCGGCTGGAGGAACTGGGCAAGTAATCCAGCCGGACCCGTGAGACCGCGCAGGGGCGGTTCTCCCACGTGGAGGACCGCCCCTGGCTTGTCACACGGAGGTCGGAAGGTCAGTTGCGGGCCCGCACCTCGTAGAAGCGCAGGGCTGTGGACTGGGGCAGGCTGAGGGTCGTGGCGGCCGTGACGGCCTCCACCATCCAGGGCCCGTCCGGCGCCGGAGCGCTGGACAGCTCGTACTCCAGCGCGCCGGGAACGGCTGTCCAACTCAGGGTTGCCAGACCGCCGGCCACTTGGATGCCCAGCTGCGGGGCCGCCAGGCTGGAAACGCTGTTAAGCGCGCCCGGGGTGCCCAGGTCGCCGGCGCCGAAGGACGTGTAGGCGGGCAGCCAAGACGCGGCCAGCGCGTTGTCCAACGCGGTGGATTTGAGTTCCATCGACGCGCCGTTGGGATCGGGGAAGGTGGGGCCGCCGTCGTAGGCCACGCGGTCCACCACTGTCAAGCCGGCCCGCAGGATCAGTTCGTCGGCCCCGTTGGTCAGCGTGACCCCGCTGTAGACGTAGTCGGGCGTGACGCCGCCGTTCTCCGCCGGGTTGCCGTTCATGGCCAGCACCAGATAGCCGCCGGGGGCGCAGACGAGATCGGCGTCCGGCGAGATCAGATGCGAATCCGTCCCCTCATCCTCCAACCACCAGTTGCGCAGATTGACCGCGAAGGCGTTGGGGTTGTACACCTCGAACCACTCGCCGAAGTCGTCGGAGACGGCCAGCGGATTCTGCAGGATTTCATTCACCACCACGCTGCCCGCCGGCCAGTAGACCAGCGGCAGGGTCACGGCCAGGGAGGCGTTGCCCGCCAGGTCCTGGACGCCGGCCACCGACAGTTGATAGGTCTGGCCCTGGACGGAGAGCACGCCGAAGTCCAGCGCCACGGTGACGCTGTCCACCAGGCTCGCGCCCAGGCAGGGCAGGCCGTCCAGGCTGTAGTGGGACGGGGTGCCGGCGCTGGCGGCGTCCACGTTCTCATTGAAGAAGACGCGCACGCGGTCGGCGCTGTGGAAACCGGCCAGGGTCACCACGGGCGGCCAGATGTCGCTGGCGTTGGCCAGGCCCGGCGTGCCGCAGGGAGCGCCGGAGGGCGCCCAGCTGGATCCCAGGCTGTTGTCCAACGCAGGACTGAGCAGGCTAAGTGAGGGACCGCTGCCCACGGGCGGGCCGGGCCAGGGCGCCACGATGTCGTAGCTCACTTGGTCCACCACCACGCCCCAGGGCGTGAACAGGCGCACGGCGTCGCCCGTGCTGCTCAGCCCGAAACCGAAATCGCCCACCACGTTGCTGATCCCGTAGTTGGCCGTCAGCTGCGCGGCGTTCTGGGCCAGCACCAGATAGCCGCCGGCGGGGATCAGAGTGCCCGCGGGGAGGGTGAAGACGTGCGTGTCGTCGTTGTCCTTGAAGATCCAGCCGCCCAGGTCGAGGTCCGCGCCGGAGGCGTTGTGGAGCTCCACCCAGTCGTCGCCGCCGAAACAGGCGTCCGTGTACTGGACCTCCGTGAACATGATGTCGGCGTCGGTGACGGCGTCGTCGGTGACGAAGAAGGAATAAAGGTTGCTGGTGGTCACTTGGTTGGCCGTGTCCTCGGCCTCCACAGTGACGTTCACGACGGTGCCGTCGGCGAAGGGGCCGATCAGCGCGGACCAGGTGTTGCCGTTGGCCGTCATGGGCACGTCCACCGGAGTGCCGCCCGTGTCCCAGGACAGGGTGACGGCCAGCAGACCCTGGTCGTCCTGCACCTGGGCGCTCAGTGTGACGGCATCCGTCGAGTTCGGCTGGAGGGGCAGGTGGGCCAGGCCGCTCACGCTGGGGAAGGCGTCGCTCTCGTAGATGGAGTTCTGCGCGCCGGGCGTGCCCAGCGCCGTGCTGCTGGCGCCCCATGAACTGACCGTGTTGTTGTTCAGCGCCGGGTTCTTCAGTTCCAGCGAGCTGCCGCCGCCGTCGGCCAGCGGGCCATCCCACTCCGCCGTGTCGTCGTAGAGCACCTCGTCCACCACGGCGAAGGCGGCGTCCTGGAGGCGGACCAGCTCGCCGCCGTTGTCCAAGTTGCCGCTGCCCCACTGCACCACGCCCGTCAGGCCGTAGGCCGTCTGGATGGTGGCGGCGTCCTTGGCCAGCACCAGATAGCCGCCCGCCGGGATCAGCGTGCCCGGGGCGAAGGTGTGGGCCACGCCGCTGAGAACCCAGCCGCCCAGATCCACCTCCGCGGCGCCGGTGTTCACCAGCTCCAGGAACTCATAGAAGTTGTCGTCGCCCTGGCTGGTGGGCGGGTTGTAGTGCAATTCGTTGATGACCACGTCGGCCATGCCCAGGCGCGTGCCCAGCAGCACCAACGCGGTGGTCAGTCCCCACTTCATGCCGTGCTCCTTCATTGCGGGTTATTGGACGAACAACAGTTTCTGGGTCTGCGTGATGGAGCCCGCCCTCAGCGTCAGGAAGTAGACGCCGCTGGCCTGGCCGGCCTCCGGCTGCCAGACCAGGTGGTGCCGCCCGGCCGGGCGCTGCTGCTCCACCGCGCTCCAGACCTCCCGGCCCGCCAGATCGTGGATGCGCGCGCTGACCGTGGCGGCACGGGCCAGCTCGAACTCCACCGTCGTGCTGGGATTGAAGGGATTGGGCGCGGCGCCCAGCAGGCGCAGGCCCGCCGGCCGCTCCCGGACGGCCACGGCGCTTTGGCCGTTGCTCGCGCCGGGGGTGGGCGTGGAGAAGGGCACCCAGACCTGGGAGCCGTCGAACTGGCGACCCTCGGAGATGTTCGAAGTCTGGGCGTCGAAGTCCCGCCGATCCAGCTCCGTGCTTCCATCGGCGGCGTAGAGCACGACGGACTCGCCCGAAGCGCCCAGCTTGTCGTCCACGTGCAGAGGCCCCTGGTCGGGCTCTTCGTCGAACCAAAGGATGACGAAGCCGCCGGCGGACACCGTGGTGATCTCCGGCGAACCCGTGGGGATCTGCCAGGGCGTGCCGCCGTCGCTCAGCCACAGGCCGCCCAGGTCCACCGGCTCGGCGCCGTGGTTCCAGAGCTCGGCCCAGTCGTCGTGGTCGCCGAATTCGTCGGTGTTGACGGCGTTGTTGGAGGCCAGGAATTCGTTGATCAGCAGGGTCTGGGCCCCGGCCGGTCCCGTCAGGAACGCACAGGTGGCCAGCAGGGCCAGGGGGAGTCGCAGCATGGCGTGGTCTCCGGGTTGCCGGCCGGCAAGCTGCCGGCCGCATGTGTTACGGCAATTGGATTTCAAATAGAGTCGCATTGGAATCGGACAAGACCCAGATGCTGTCGCCGGCGACAGCGACGCCCTCCAAGCGCTCCAGTCCCAGGGCGTATTCCAACACCCGGCCGTCGTCCCCCAGGAAGGTGAGGCTTTCCGACTCGTCGCTGACCACCCAGCAACCGCCGCGCTCGGGATCCAGCGCCAGGCCCGAGTAGTCCCGGGCGAAGTCCAGCTCCCGGATCTCCAGCGCCCCGCCCTCGGGCTCCCAGAGGTAGAGGCGGCCGGGATCCTTCTCCTGCAGCAGCCAGAGATGACCCCGGGCGTCGCACTCGATGCCCTCCAGGCCGCTGTTGCCGCGCCCGGCGGCCGGCTCCAGGGTGAAGCGCCCCAGCTCGGTGCCGTGGATGGAGAGGTGCACGGCCTGGCCGTCGCGCTCGCCGACGATCCACAGGCTGCCGTCGCGCGGATCCGTGCAGATGCCCTCCAGGTCGTCGCCGCTCCAAGCCAGGGTGCGGGTGACCCGGCCCGTGGGATCGAAGCGATACACCAGGCCGGTCTCGTCGGAGACGGTCCAGAACTGGCCGCTGAGCGGGTCCAGACAGAGGCCCGAAGGCTCCTGGACCTGCACGCGCACCTCGCTCAGCAGCGTCCAGGTCGGCGCGGGTTCCGCCTGCCCGTAGCAGGAGAAGGCCAGCAGGCCCCAGGCGGTCAACAGGAATACTCGGCGCATCGGTCGGTCCTCCGCAGGCTCAGGGCTGGTTGGGGTGCCCCGGCGTGGGGACGTCGAACGCTTGCCAGGTCTCGCCGCCGTCGGGCCGGCGGCCCAGCGAGCGGTCTGTCTGCTGGGCCGGATAGCTGACGGTTTCCAGCCGCGTCTCGCCGTCGGCGGCCGTGACCAGCACGTCCTCGCCGGAGCCCGACAGGGCGAAAGCGGCGTGGAAGGGCCCCTGGCCGGGCTGGCTGTCGCACCAGACCACGGCGAAGGCCCCGGGGGCCAGCAGGCTGTCGCCGCCGGGCAGCAGCTGGAACTTCCGCGGCGTGGCCGCATCGTCGCTGAGCCACAGTCCGGCCAGCTGCACGGCCGTGCCGCCGGCGTTGTGGAGTTCGAACCAGTCGTCGTACTCGCCGTGCTCGTCCACGCAGCAGGCGTCGTTGGAGGCCAGCAGCTCGTTGACCACCAGCCGGCCCGGCCCGGGCTCGCCGTCCGGCTCGTTGGGCTGGCCCGCCGTGGGCGGGTTCAGGGTCTGCCAGTCTCCCGCTCCGTCGGGCACGCGGCCTTCGCTCTGGTCCTGCAACTGGGGCCCGAAGACGCGCTCGTCCAGCAGCCGGCCCGCCGCGTCGCGCAGCTGCAGGGTCTCGCCGTCGGCGCTGAGCTTGAAAGGGGCGTGGAAGGGCCCGGGGGGCGTCTCGTCGTCGCACCAGATCACCACGAAGCCGCCCGGGGCCAGCAGGCTGTCCGTGCCCTGGATGACGAATTTGTCCGGGTCGCCCGGATCGTCGCTGAGGGCAAGGCCGTCCAGGGGCAGGGCCGTCGGGCCGGGGTTGTGGAGTTCCACCCAATCGTCGGCCTCGCCCAGCTCGTCGACGGAACCGCCGCCGTTGGAAGCGCAGAACTCGTTCAGGACCAGCCCGCCGGCGGCCGGACCCCCGTCGTCCAGGTCGTCCTTCAGACAGCCCGTCGCCAGGCAGGCCAGCAACAGGAGCCCGGCGCGGCAAGCGTGTGGCGCGCGCCTCACAGGACCCTCAGCTGCACCAGCAGCCGCAACTCGTCCTCTTTCCATGGGTTCGCGTCCCCTTCCCTCAACTTGAAGCGGTGCAGCCAGTCCAGCATGATTTTGAAGTCGTGCCCGTCGGGCAGCAGGTTGATTCCCGTGGTCAGGCCGCGCATGGTGTCGTCCGCCCGGCGGTGGTTGGGATTGAATTCGTCGTAGGCCACCACGGGCTCCAGCACCCAGCCGGCCAGCGCGTTCCAGGGCAGACGCCAGGCGTACTGCAGCTGGGCCATGTAGCCGCCGGCCCGGTATCCGTCGCCGCTGTCCGGCCTCAGGCGGGCGTGATCGAACTCCAGCGTGCCCTGCCAGCCCCGCCACTTGGCGCTGAAATCGCCGCCGTAGAGGAGCTTCTCCCCGTCGATGGTGCGCAGGTAGTCGCGGGGATCCTCCAGGGCCGGGGCCTTGTCCCGGCTCTGGGCCAGATTGACGCCCGCCAGCACGCGGAGCCGTTTCGAGTGGGAGAAGTCGCCCTCCTCGCCGCCCAGTTCGCCCAGCGGCGCCCACTCCAGCCGGGCGGCGTAGAGGGGCCGGCCCGCGGGGTCGTCGTACTTGTGGTTCTCGCCGTTGCCCGTGAAGACGCCCAGCCAGCCGGTCCAGTCACGGACGGGCGTGCGGGCCCGCAGCAGCAGCCCGCGGTCCCGGCCGGGCAGGAAGTCGTTGACCACCTCCGGCCGCCGCACGATGGACTGGGCGTGCTCGGGAATCAGCTGCTTGCGCCCGTAGGGCACCTTCTGCTGGCCCATCCGCAGGGTGAGCTGGTCGGAGGGCAGCCAGGACAGGTGCAGATCGCGGGCCTCAAGACCCTGGTGGTCCTGCTCCTGGCCCGTCTCGCGCTCCAGGCCGTTGTGGCCGCGCAGCTCCAGCTGGAGTTCCCAGGCCAGCCGGAAGCGGTACTGCTGGCCGGAGAACTTGAGCCGGGCGGACTCCACATAGAAGCGGTCCTTGTTGTGGTCCTCGTCGCCGGGGAACAGCCAGCGGTGGTGCCAGGCCGTGCGCAGACGGGCTTCCAGCTCCACGCGTCCGCGGGGGTGGGTCAGGCTGTACTGGGCCTGGGCCAGGGGCGCCAGCAGGGCCAGGCCGGCCAGCAGCCAATTCAGGACGGGGGAAGGGAACATGGCCTCCTCGGATTCAGCGGGCTGAAGGTGGGGGGCGGGTGTCAGGCTGCGGTCAGGACCGGGTTAGGATGGAGTTTGGAGGGGATTTCCGGTGGCGTGGGCGGTTTCCGGCGAAAAGCCGCCTGCCGCGCGCCCCATTAACACTGCCGTTAACAGCGGGCTGGTATCCTGGGTCCGGAACCGGGAGGGGAGGGCGCAGCGGTGTCCCTTCCCCGGCGGGAAGCGGACCAGCAAGCCTGAATGCTGTCCCCAACCACGCAGGCGTCCCGGTGTAGGTAGTTCGAATCCCGGTCTGGGGGATCCTCACGCAGGGTCCTCCAGCCGGATCAGCCGGCGCGGCAGGTTCCGAACGGATCCCGGGGGGGGCCAAAGGATCTCCGCGCCGGCCCTTTTTCCTACCTTGGGCCGCCTTTCCTGCGCCCCGGGCGAACGAAAGGCCCGGTCGGCGCTTTTCTCCAGCAGACAAGCGGACGCAGCGGACCCGCTGGAAGGGCCGCCGTCGTGCGGAAGCTGGGGCTTCCAAGCCCGAATTCGGCCCGATTCACCGGTACCATCAACAGACTTGGGAGTGGGATGAAATCCCCGGACACCGCCACCACGACCACGGACGATTCCGCGGCCTTCACGGGCAACCTGCGACTTTGGCACCGGCTGACGGCCCTGGGCGTCTTCCTGGCCTCCCTGGTGCTCTACTTCCTCACCATGGCGCCCACCACCAGTTTCTGGGACTGCGGCGAGTTCATCGCCAGCTCCCACAGCCTGTCGGTGCCCCATCCGCCCGGCGCGCCCTTCTTCCTGCTGCTGGGCCGGCTGTTCTCCATGCTGCCCCTGTTCGGCGACGTGGGGGCGCGGGTGAACTTCATCAGCGTGCTCACCAGCGCGCTGACCGTGCTGCTGCTCTACCTGACCATCGTGCAGCTGCTGCGCTACTGGAAACCCCTGGAGCGGATGGGCCTGGCCGAGTTGGGCGGCGCGGCGCTGGGCGCCCTGACCTTCATGGCCACGGACACCTTCTGGTTCAACGCCGTGGAGGCCGAGGTCTACGCCATCAGCATGCTGTTCACGGCGCTGGTGGTCTGGCTGGCGCTGGTCTGGCACGACCTGGAGCTGCGCGGCCGGCACGACGGGGACCGCATCCTGCTGCTGGTCTTCTACCTCATCGGCCTGGCCATCGGCGTGCACCTGCTCAACGTGCTGGCGCTGCCCATGGTCTTCCTGGTGATCTACTTCCACTGGCGGGAGGGCAAGCCCCAGGAGACCGGGCACTTCCTGCTGTTCTGGGGCCTCTGCACGCTGGCCATCCTGCCGGTCTTCCCCGGCGTCGTGCTCTGGCTGCCCAAGTTCATCAACCTGCTGCACGACCTGGGCGGCGAGGCGCTGGCCGCCGGCGGGCTGCTGGCGCTGCTGGTGGGGCTGGGCTTCCTGTTCAACCTGGGCCGCGTCAAGGGCAACCGGCCGCTGGCGCTGGGCTCCGCCGGACTGTTGCTGATCATCCTGGGCTACCTGAGCTACGTGGTGATCCTGCTGCGCAGCGGCCTGAACCCGCCCCTGGACGAGAACAACCCCGAGACCCTGGCCGGCCTGATCGCCTACCTGAGCCGCGAGCAATACGGCAGCGAGTCCATCGTCACCCAGCTGCTGGAGCGCAAGGCGCCCTTCTGGGACTGGCAGATCCGCGAGATGTACATCCGCTACTTCAACTGGAACTTCATCGGCCGCGTGATGGAGACCGGGCGGACGGGCTTCCAGTTCTTCGGCCTGCCGCTGCTGGTGGGGCTGTGGGGCGTGGTGACGCACTTCCAGAAGGACTGGAAGCGCGCCTTCACCATCGCCAACCTGTTCGTGCTGACGGGCGTGGCCATCGTGGTCTACCTGAACCAGGAGAATCCCCAGCCCCGGGAGCGCGACTACGCCTACGTGGGCTCCTACTTCGCCTTCGCCATCTGGATCGGGTTGGGCGCCTGGAGCCTGCTGGAGGACCTGGGGCGTTGGCTGAAGAACCTGAAGGCCCCGGCGCAGTGGGCCCTGCTGCTGGTGATGCTGGCCATGCTGCCGGCCAACATGGTGGTGGCGAATTACTTCACCCACGACCGCAGCCGCAACTACGTGGCCCAGGATTACGCGCGCAACGCGCTGGCCACCCTGGCGCCGGACGCCATCCTGTTCACCAACGGGGACAACGACACCTTCCCGCTCTGGTACCTGCAGATTGTCGAGAAATTCCGCCCCGACGTGCGGGTGGTGAACTTGAGCCTGCTGAACACGGGCTGGTATGTGAAGCAGCTGCGCGACGAGGCCCCGACCCTGCCGCTCTCCTCCTTCTTCTCGGATGAGAACATCGACCTGGCCATCGACGGGCGCGGGGACGAGGCCTTCGCCTGGCGCTACTGGGGCCAGGAGGTCTGGCGGGACGCGGTGGGCAACCCCCTGCCCAAGGAGGCCTGGTACAAGGTGCCGCTGCGCAGCGCCGACGGCCAGACCTACGCCGTCACCTGCCCGCCCACGCTGTTCATCCCCATGGGCGACGGCACCCAGGAGCGCAATTTCCTGCGTGTCCAGGACCGGATGATCCTCGAGATCGTCAAGGCCAACCTCTGGCAGCGCCCGATCTACTTCGCCGTCACCGTGGCCCGGGACAACTTCGCCGGGCTGGATCCCAACCTGCGGATGGACGGCCTGGCCTACCGCGTGATGGACAAGCCCCAGCGCGAGATGGCGCTGGATCCCGCCATCCTGGGCGGCAGCCTGGCGATCTTCGAGCAGAACCTGCGCGGCCTGAACGACCCGGGCATCTACTACGACGACAACATCCAGAAGCTGGTGCAGAATTACCGCAGCGCCTTCATCCAGCAGGCCCTGGAGCTGGACGGCCTGCAGCGCAAGCCCGAGGCGCTGGCCATCCTGAACCGGATGGACGAGCTGATGCCCGAGGCCGTGGTGCCCTCTTACAGCCCGCAACTCTCCATGCAGCTGGGCCTGCTCTTCCAGCGGCTGGGCAATCCGGACGGCCTGCGCACGCGGCTGGAGATCCTTGATCCGGCGCGGCTCAACCAGGAGGAGCTGTTCTACCTGGGCAGCTACTGGATCCAGCCTCTGAAGGAGATCCAGCGCGGCCTGGGGATCCTGGACAGCCTGGCGGAGAAGGATCCCACCCAGAAGATCCGGATGGAGACGGCCTATCTGCTGGAGGAGGCGGGGGAGCGCGAGCTGGCGGCGGAGCGCTACCGGCGCGTGCTGCTGCAGAACCCCGGCCTGACCGAGGCCACCGCCGGACTGATCCGGCTGCTGGAGGCCCAGGGCAACTGGGCCGAGGCCGTCAAGCTGGTGCAGGAGTGGTTGAAGAAGAACCCCAACGACCCGGGCGCCCAGAGTCGGCTGCTGCGCTATCAGGCCAAGCTGGACTCCGCGCAGGCCGCTGGGAGCCGGTGAGTCCCTTCCCGGAAGCGGACCGCGCCTCCGAGCGCGGGGCGGAGGCCCGCGCGGTCTGCGTGGTGATTCCCCACGCCGGCGGCTGGGGGATCCTGGAAAGTTGCCTGACGCACCTGGCCCGGGGCGTGGTGCCCTGCCGCGTCCTGCTGGTGGACAACGCCAGCCCGGACGACAGCGTGGAGCGCGTGCGCCGGGCCTTTCCCTGGGTTGAGGTGCTGGCCCAGGAGCGCAATCTGGGCTTCGCCGGCGGCTGCAACGCCGGCCTGCGCGCCGCGCTGGCGGATCCCGCCTGCCGCGTGGCCGTGCTGCTCAACAACGACACGGAGCCCGCGCCGGACTGGCTGGAGCAGCCGCTGGCCCTGCTGGCCGCGCATCCCAGGCTGGCCGCCGTCCAGCCGCGCCTGCTCTCCATTCCCTTTCCCGGCCGGCTGGACTACAGCGGCGCCGCGGGCGGCCTGCTGGACGTCTACGGCTTTCCCTTCGCCCTGGGCCGCGTGCTGGGCGAGCTGGAGGCCGACGGCGACAACTGGCTGGAGCCGCGCCGGCTGGCCTGGGCCTCGGGCACGGCCTGCGCGCTTAAGCTGGAGGCCCTGCGCGAGGTGGGCCTGCTGGAGGAGAGCTTCTTCATGCACATGGAGGAGATCGACCTGGACTGGCGCCTGCGGCTGGCGGGCTGGGAACTGGCCTCGGCGCCCCTGAGCCGGGTGCGCCACCACAGCGGCTACAGCCTCGGGGCGGAGAGTCCGCTCAAGGTCTATCTCAACCATCGCAACAGCCTGCGCATGTTGACGCGCAACGCCGGCGGCGCCACGCTGCTGCGCCGTCTGCCCATTCGCCTGCTGCTGGACGGCGCCGCGCTGCTCAGTTACCTGGCCGGGGGCCGTCCGGCCCACGCCTGGGCCGGGCTGAAGGGTGTGGCCGGCTGGCTGGCGCAGCTGCCGCGGGATCTGCAGGCCCGGCGGGGCATCCAGGCCCTGCGCCGGGTGCCGGAGGCCGAGCTGCAACGCGGGCACTATCCGGGCAGCGTGGCCCTGGCCGCCCGGCTGCGCGGCCGCACCACGGTCCAGGCGCTGGGCTGGTGTCCGCCCGTTCTGCAAGTCAAGGAGGAGTCCGCCGGTGTATGAGGGCCTGCTCAGCGTGGTCATTCCGGCCTGGAACGAAGAGCGGCGCATCGCGCCCAGTCTGCAGCGCTCCGTGGCCACCCTGCAGCGGCTGGCCCCGCGCCACGAGATCGTCGTGGTGGACGACGGCTCGGCGGACCGCACGCTGGACGTGGCCCAGGCCGCGGCCCGGGCGGCCCACGAGTTCCGCGGGCTGCGCAACGAGCGCAACTTGGGCAAGGGCGGAGCCGTGCGCCGGGGCATGCTGGAGGCGCGGGGCGACCACATCCTGTTCTGCGACGCCGACGAATCCACGCCCATGGAGACCCTGGAGCTCTTCCTGCCCGCGCTGGCCCGGCGGGAGGCCGTGGTGATCGGCACGCGCAAGAACCGCGAGGCCGTGATCGCCCGCCACCAGCCCTGGCTGCGCGAGACCATGGGCAAGGGCTTCACGCTGCTGGCCCAGACCCTGGCCGGCGTGGCGGTGACGGACTTCACCTGCGGCTTCAAGATCTTCCGCCGGGACGCGGCCCAGGCGGTGTTCGCCCGCCAGACCCTTTCCAACTGGAGCTTCGACGCGGAGATCCTCTTCCTGGCGCGCCACCTGGGTTACGGGATCACGGAGATTCCGGTGACCTGGACCAACGACGCGGACACGCGCGTGCGCCTGGTGCGGGACACCCTGGGCAGCCTCAAGGGCCTGCTGCACATCGCCGGCCGGCGCGCGACCGGTGCCTACGGGCCGGGTGTTGCTCGCTGAAGGCTCTCCACAGAAGACGTACCACGAAGGGCACGAAGAGCGGAGAAGGGCACGAAGGGTTTGGATAGAAGAATATCTGAGCTGAGCGGCGGTGACGGACGACTTCGGGCGGCGAGCTTCCAGGAGTAGACACTGATTCTTCTCCGACGTGGGCGACAACTGGACCAGTCGATGTGCGCTGAATCCAGACTCGACCTCCTCTTCCCGCGCTTCTCCCGGCTTCGTGTTCTTCGTGGTGAGCGTGAGATTGTGACGGCCTGTAACGGATGGGGCAAGCGATGCGCGATGAGTGGAAGCAGGGCCTGGCGACGCTGCGACTGGGCCGTCGGACACTGCGGCTGGATCTGGTGCTGGTGCTGGTGCTGCTGCTGGCGGCCCTCTGGCGCCTGAACGGCCTGGACTGGGGCTGGACGGACTTCAACCCCGCCCCTGCGGAGAGTGGCGGTCCCGGCCACTTCTTCGCCTTCCACCCGGACGAGAACTCCAACATCCGCGCGGCCAAGAACTTCACCCAGAGCGACTCCTGGCGCCCCACGGGCGAACTCTACGGCGAGAAGGTGGACTACAGCCTCTACGGCGCCACCACCATCTACCTGCACACGCTCGTGGTGAAGGCGCGCGCCCTGGGCGGCGGCGTGAGGGCCTTCGACGAGGAGGATCCCGTCTCCTTTAAGGCCACCTGGCTGGCCGTGCGCTGGCTGACCGCGCTCTTGGGGCTGGGCTGCATTGGTCTGCTCTACTGGGCGGCCTTGAGCCTGCACGGGCGCGCCGTGGCCCGGCTGGCGGCCCTGCTGCTGGCGGGCGCGGCCTTTCACGCCCAGAGCGGGCGCTTCGGCACCGTGGACATGCCCATGCTCTTCTTCACGCTCTGGAGCTTCGCCCACAGCGCGCGCCTGGCCCGGACCTTCCGCTGGAGCGACCTGCTGCTGGCCGCCGTGGCAGCGGGCCTGGCGGTCTCCACCAAGATCAACGCCGTGCTGGTGGTGCTGCCGCTCATCGCCGCCGAGCTGGTCCGCGAGCCCTGGCCCAGCGGCGCCGGCGCGCGCATGGCCAGCCTGGGCCGGCGCCTGTTCGGCCCGCACCTGCTGGCCGCCGGGGCGCTCACTCTGGGCGTGTTCTTCCTGCTCAACCCCTACGCCCTGCTGGACTGGCGGAGCTTCCTGTTCGCCGACAACGCCTTCGGGCTCGTGCACATCCTGCACAACGTGCGCGGCGACTTCTTCTACCCCTTCCAGATCCAGTTCGAGGACATCCGGCCCTTCTCCTTCCTGCTGGGCAACGTGCTCTGGTGGGCGGCGGGGCCGACCCTGCTGCTGGGCGGGCTGGCTGGAATCCTCTGGGCCATCTGGCGGCGTCGCCCGGCGGATTGGCTGCTGCTGGCCTGGTTCGTGCCGGGCCTGCTGCTCACCGCCGGGGCCAAGGTGCTGTTCATGCGCTACGCCCTGCCCTTCCTGCCCCTGCTGGCCCTGGGCGCCGCCGTGCTCTGCGTGGACCTGCTGCGCCTGGCCCGCGGCCGGCTGACGCGCGCCGCCGCCCTGCTGCTGATCCTGGCCGTGGCGCTGCCCGCGCTGGCCTGGACCGCGGCGCTGGCCTCCGTCCACGGGCGGGAGGACAGCCGGATCTCCGCCGGCCGCTGGCTGGCCGCCCACTTGCCGGACGGGGCGCGCCTGCTGCACGAGCGCAGCGCCAACTCCATCAAGCCCGTGATCCACATGCCGCGCTACCGCAACGTCTGCCTGGAAATCCCCACGGTCTACCGGGCCACGGGCTGTACGGAGGCCGAGAAGCTGGACTTCCTGGTGGACCGGCTGCGCCAGGTGGACTGGGCGGCGATCCTCGAGTCCAACCGCAAGCTGGGCTACGAGCGCAGCACGCGTTATCCCGCCGAGCGCCGCTTCTACGAAGAGCTGTTCGCCGGCCGGCTGGGCTTCGTCACCGACACGGTCTTCCAGAGCCGGCCCCGCGTGCTGGGCGTGCCCATCGACGACGAGCCGGCGGAATTCAGCCTGCGCTACTACGACCACGAGGAAATCCACATCCTGCGCAAGACGGACCCCGCGGCCCTGGAGGCCGGGCTGGCCCGCCTGAAGAGCGAGCTGGCGGCGAACCCGGCCACGGCGGACGCGCGCCTGGCCCGGGCGGCCGCGCTGCTGGAAGAGGGCAATCCCCAGGGGGCGCGGGACGCCGCGGTGGCCCTGCTGGAGGAGGCCGACGCCGCCCTCAAGCAGGGCGAGAACCGCGCTTTCGGCCAGGCCGCGGCCATCGGCCTGCTGGCGCGGATCTTCGAACTCACGGGCCAGGCCAGCCTGGAGGGCGGGCAGGCCGAGCAGGCCCGGCAGTTGATGCAGGAGGCGGACCGCCTGCACTCCCAGTCCCTGCAGGTGCCCAACGCGCCGCTGGGGCTGGACGGCCGGATGGCGGACTGGGTGGAGTTCCGGGCCCGGGTCTTCGGACCTGCCGGGGCGGCGGAGTTGCTGGGCCAGGCCCTGGGCTCCGGGCTGGACGGCCCGCGGCTGCGGGCCCTGGCCGGCGAACTGGGCCTGCAGGCGGCGACGGCTCCCGCCGAAGCGCGCCTGCCCCAAGAGGGAGAGTGAGATGAACCGATTCGCAAGGCGGACGCCGGGCCTGCTGCTCGCGCTTCTGCTCCTGTTGGCGGCAGCCTGCACGCGGCCGCGCTCTGAGGGCGAGCGCTACGAGATCATGGTGCTGGCGGACAGCACACGCCACGCGGCCCTGGCCCCGGTCCTGGACAGTCTGTTCGCCGACCAGTGGATGACCCTGCTGCCCGAGTCCCGGCTGGCCTGGCGCTGGGCGGATCCGGCCCAACTGGACCTCTACCTGTCCCGGCGCAACCTGCTCATCGCGGTGGACGGGCCGGCGGAGGGTCCGGTGGGACGCTTCCTGGAGAACCTGCTGGGCGCCGGCGTGCAGGACCGCATCCGCAAGGAGGAGGCCTTCCTGTTCCGCAAGCCCGAGGCCTTCGCGCGCGACCAGCTGCTGCTGATCCTGGCGGCGCCCACGCCGGAGAGCTTCCAGCGCCAGGCCCTGGAGCGCACCGCCGAAGTGCGGGCCCAGTTCCTGGAGCACGAGCAGGCGGCGGAGCGCGAGGGCTACCGCAGCGCGCGGCTGCAGAAGGCCCTGGAGGACAGCCTGGCCCTGGCCTGCGGCTTCCGCCTGAGCATCCCGCCGGACTGGTTCGTGGTCCAGGGCGTGGAACAGCCGCCCTTCATCCGGCTGCGGCGCCTGAACCCCGACCGCTGGATCACCGTGCACTGGAGCGAGGGGCCGGACAGCCTGCGGCTGACGGAGGAAGGCCTGCGCACGGTGCGCACCCGGCTGGGCCGCCTGTTCTGGGACAAGGACTTCCCCGAGGCCGGCCACAGCCGGTTCAGCACGGTGCGGATCAACGGGCTGGAGGCCACGCTGCTGGAGGGCATCTGGGGCACCGACGCCTACGTGGGGGGCGGTCCCTTCCTGCTCTACGCCGTCCACGTGCCCGGCGCGGCCGGTCTGCCCCAAGGGAGGACATTCTATATTGACGCGGCGGTGCTGAATCCGGGCGGTCCCAAGTCGCCCTTCCTGCACCAGCTCAGCCAACTGGTGGCCACCTTCGCCGGCACCGACGCCGAGGGCAAGGCCATCGGACCCCTGCAACCCGAAGAACTGGAAGAATGATGAGTGCCCAGGTCCTGATCCTGATGGGTTCCGAAAGCGACCGCGCGGTCTTCGAGGCCTCCCTGCCCTATTACGCGCACTTCGGGCTGGAAGTGGAGATCCTAGTTTCCAGCGCCCACCGCAACCCCGAGCGCACGGGCCAGCTGGCCGCCGGCGCCCGGGCGCGGGGCGTGGCCGTCATTGTCTGCGGGGCCGGGATGGCCGCCCACCTGGCGGGCGTGGTGGCCTCGCGCAGCAGCCTGCCTGTGATCGGCGTGCCGCTGGACGCCTCGCCGCTGGGCGGGCTGGACGCGCTGCTGTCCACCGTGCAGATGCCGGCGGGGATTCCCGTGGCCACGCTGGCGGTGGGCAAGGCCGGGGCGATCAACGCCGCCGTGCTGGCGGCGCGCATCCTTTCGCTGGGCGATCCCGCCCTGGCCGGCCGCCTGGACGAGTTCATGGCCGCCGGCGCCCGGCTTTCGTGACCCTGTCCGCCGCACCCGGCCGTGGCCGGCCGCGCGTTCTGTTGACGGGCTGCAACGGCCGGCTGGGCCAGCACTTGCTGCCGCTCCTCGTGCCGGACTGCGACGTGCTGGGCGTGGGCGTGGAAGAGCAGGGCCCGCCCGCGGCGCCGGGCCTGCGCTATGTTCGGCTGACCGGACGCGGCGCGGCGGCCTGGCTGGAACTGGCCGCCGGATTTCGCCCCACGGCCGTGCTCAACGCCGCCGCCTACACCCAGGTGGATCAGGCGGAGCGCGAGCGCGAGGCCTGCTGGCGGGCCAACGTGGATCTGGTGCGCGGCCTGCTGGCCGTCTGCCGCGCCCACGGCGCCTGGCTGGGTCAGGTCTCGACGGATTACGTGTTCGACGGCACGCGCGGACCCTACGCGCCGACGGACGCGCCCCACGCCCGGGGCGTCTACGCCCGCAGCAAGCTGGCGGCGGAGAATCTGGTGCGCGGCTCGGGCCTGCCCGCCGCCGTCGTGCGGACCATCGTGCTGTTCGGGCGGGGCGAGCGGCTCAAGCCCGACTTCTTCGAGTGGGCCGCGGGCGAACTGCTGGCTGGGCGGCCGATCCGCGTGGTCACCGACCAGCTGGGCAACTGCTGCTGGGCCGGCGACCTGGCCCTGGCCCTGCGCCGGGCGCTGGATCTGCGGGCCACGGGTCTGTATCACGCGGCGGCCCGCGGGCAGGAGTCGCGCCACGCCATGGCCCTGCGGCTGGCCGGTCTGCTGGGGGCGGACGCGCAGCTGGTGCGGCCCATCCTAAGCGCCGAGCTGGGCCAGGCCGCGCCGCGGCCCCTGCGCGGCGGCCTACGGGTGGACGAGACGGAGGCCGCGCTGGGCCTGCGCTTTCCCGATATCGGGACGGCGCTGGAGAGCTGGTGGCGCCAGGGCGGCAGCCCCACGGTCCGCGGAACGACAGGCAGCGCCGGCTCCGGCCGGACCAACGAGGAATCCCGATGAGACCCGAGCGCGCCCTGGTCATCGTGCCCACCTACAACGAGGCCGAGAACCTGGAAGCCCTGGTGGCCCAGGTGCTGGTCCAGGACCCGCGGCTGGAAGTCCTGGTGGTGGACGACGGCAGTCCCGACGGCACCGGCGGGCTGGCCGACGGCCTGGCGGCCCGGGAGCCGCGCGTCCACGTGCTGCACCGGCCGGGCAAGCTGGGGCTGGGTTCGGCCTACGTGACGGGGTTCCGCTGGGCCATCGAGCGCGGCTACGACGCCATCTGCGAGATGGACGCCGACTTCTCCCACGATCCCGGCGTGCTGCCGGTCTTCCTGACGGCCATCGAGGACCACGACCTGGTGATCGGCAGCCGCTACAAGACCGGCGTCAACGTGGTCAACTGGCCGCTCTCGCGCCTGCTGCTCAGCTATGGCGCCAGCCTCTACACGCGCTGGATCACGGGCATGCCGGTGCGCGACCCCACCGCGGGCTTCACGTGCTTCCGCCGCTCCACGCTGCAGCAGCTGGATCTGGAGCGGATTCACAGCAACGGCTACAGCTTCCAGGTGGAGGTCAAGTTCATGGTCTGGCGCAAGGGCCTGGCCATGCTGGAGGTCCCCATCGTCTTCGTGGACCGGCATCAGGGCACCAGCAAGATGAACCGGGCCATCGTGCGCGAGGCCATCTGGATGGTCTGGAAACTGAAACTGAGGGCCCTGCTGGGCCGCATTTGAGGTCGACATGGCACAACCGATCCCGCTGGAATTCGAGAAGCCCATCGCCGCCCTGGAGCGGCAACTGGACGAGATGCGCAGCCTGTCCCACTCCACGGGCATGGACATGCGCAGCGAGATCGCCGGGATGGAGGAGAAGCTGGCGCGCCTGAAGGGCGAGGTCTACGGCCACTTGAGCTGCTGGCAGACCGTCCAGCTGGCCCGGCATCCCCAGCGCCCCTTCACGCTGGACTACCTGGAGCGCATCGTCGGCGACTTCGAGGAGCTGCACGGCGACCGGGCCTTCGGCGACGACCACGCCATCGTGGCGGGTTTCGGCCGGCTGGGCGGGCGCAGCGTGGCGATCATCGGCCACCAGAAGGGCCGCGACACCAAGGGCAACATCTATCGCAACTTCGGCATGCCGCAACCTGAGGGCTACCGCAAGGCCCTGCGCGTGATGCAGACCGCCGAGCGCTTCGGGCGTCCGGTGGTGACGCTCGTGGACACGCCGGGCGCCTACCCGGGCCTGGGCGCCGAGGCCCGCGGCCAGGCCGAGGCCATCGCGCGCAACCTCTTCGAGATGGCCCGCCTGCGCGTGCCCATCCTCACCGTGATCATCGGCGAGGGCGGCTCCGGCGGCGCGCTGGCCCTGGCGGTGGGCGACCGGATCCTGATGCTCGAGCACGCCATCTACTCGGTGATCAGCCCCGAGGGCTGCGCGTCCATCCTGTTCCGCGACGCGGGGCGGGCCCAGGACGCGGCGGAGGCCATGAAGTTGACGGCCCCCAATCTGCTGCAGCTGAAGGTGATCGACGAGATCGTCCCCGAGCCCCTGGGCGGAGCGCACCGCGATCCGGACAACGCGGCCATGAGCCTGAAGGAGGCCATCGTGCGGCATCTGGACGTGCTGGAGGCCCTGGACCCCGCCGTGCTGGTGGACCAGCGGGTGGCCAAGTACGAGGCCATGGGGGTCTTCGATGCCTGAACCGGCCCTGACGCCGGTGGGACGGGTCCGCGTGCGCTACGGCGAGACGGACCAGATGCGCTTCGCCTACCACGCCCACGCCGCGGTCTGGTTCGACGAGGCCCGCACCGAGCTGCTGCGCCAGAGCGGCCAGTGCTACCGCGAGCTGGAGGCGGGCGGCCTCTGGCTGCCCGTGCTGGCCCTGCACGTGGACTACCACCGGGCCGCGCTCTACGACGACTGGCTGGAGCTGGCGGCGGGCTTCCGCGCTCACCCGGTGGCCGGCCGGCTCTCGCCCATCCAATTCGAGATTGTCTACGAGATCCGGCGGGGCGCCGAGCTCTGCTACTCGGGCTGGACGCGCCACTGTTTCATGGAAGAGGCGGCGGACGGCCGGCGGCGTGCGCGGCGGATCCCCGCCGCCCTGCGCCCCCTGTTGAGTCCCGCCGGGCCAAGTTCCGAGGAGTGCCCATGAGCGAGCCCCACCCCGTCCCCGAGGACCTGCGCGGCCTCTTCCAGTGCCCGGCCTGCGAGGGAGAGTTGGACTGGAGCCGGGACGACGAGATCCGCTGCCCGGCCTGCGGCCGCGTCTACCCCATCCGCGAAGGCATCCCCGATTTCGTGGTGGACGGGGACTCCGCGCCCGAGTAGGCCCGGAACCCCGCCACTTCCCAGCCGGGAGATCCATGCGCACCCGCGTTCTCATCCTGCTGCTGCTGCTGGTCGGCCGGCCGACGGCGAGTCCCGCCGCCGACTCGGGGCGGCTGGAGTCCCTGGACAGCCTGCGGCTGCCCGGCCTGTTGCCCCGGCCGGTGGAGGTCTGGCTGCCGCCGGGTTATGACGCCAGCAGCGAGCGCTATCCCGTGCTTTACGCCCAGGACGGGCAGAACCTGTTTGACCCCGCCCGCAGCTTCAGCGGCGTGGACTGGGGCCTGGACGAGGCGCTGGCGGCGGGGATCCAGTCCGGGCGCCTGCGGCCCGTGATCGTGGTCGCCGTGGGCAACACGGCCCAGCGCCGCCGCGAGTACACTCCCCGCAGCCTCTACGATCTGGCCACGCCGGCGGAGCAGGCGGAGTTCTGCGCCCAGGAGGGTGGCCCGTCCGTCTCCGACCTCTACCTGGAGGGGCTGGTGGGCGAGCTGATCCCCCGCGTGAACCGGCGCTATCGCACCCTGGGCGGGCCGGAGCAGACCTTCCTGCTGGGTTCCAGCCGGGGCGCGCTGTTCTCCCTGGAAGCCCTGGGCCGCCATCCCGAGGCTTTCGGCGGCGCGGCCTGCCTGTCCACCCACTGGACCCTGGCCGGCAGCCACCTGGAAAACTGGCTGGCCGCGCTCCTGCCGCCGGTCGGCGGGCAGCGGATCTACTTCGACCGCGGCGACCAGACCCTGGACGCGGGCTACGGCCCCGGCCAGGCCCGGGCGGACTCCCTGCTGGCGGCCCGCGGCTGGAGCGTGCCCGAGCGCCGGCTCAGCCTGTTCTTCCCCGGCCACGAACACCACGAACGCGCCTGGCGCCAGCGGGTGGGTCCGGCCCTGGAGTGGCTGCTGGGGCCACCCGCCGCCGCAGCCCCTGAGAACTGAAGACGGGAGGCTCCATGCCCGGCACCCTGCTGCTCATCGATCTACAGAACGACTACTTCCCCGGCGGCGCCTGTGAGCTGGAGGGGGCGGAGGCGGCCCTCGGGCACGCCGGGCGCCTGCTGGCGGCGGCCCGGGAAGCCGGTTGGCCCGTGGTCCACGTGCAGCATCTCTCCCTGAGGCCCGGCGCCGGCTTCTTCCTGCCCGGCACGCCCGGCGCGGAAATCCACCCGGCGCTGGCCCCGCGGCCCGGGGAGGCCGTGGTGGTCAAGCACCAGCCCAACAGCTTCCGGGACACGGGACTGGAGGCCCTGCTGCGGCCCCGGGCGGACGCGCCTTTGCTGGTGGCGGGCATGATGACCCACATGTGCGTGGATTCCAGCGTGCGCGCCGCCTGGGAGCTGGGTTTCGCCGTGCGGCTGGCCGGACAGGCCTGCGCCACGCGGGCGCTGGGCGATCCGGTGGGCGGCGTGCCCGCGGCCCAGGTGCAGGCCGCCTTCCTGGCCGCCCTGCACGGGTTGTTTGCCCGGGTGGAGGAGACATCCACCCTGCTGGACCTGCTGCGCGCCTGAATTCCGGCGGCGGCGCGGGTGCGGCCCGTCCGGGCCCCGGCCGGCCGGCCGCGCCGAAACTGCCGGGCGCGCTCCCCTCAGCGCCCGCCCCATGCTACCTTCCGAGCGGACAAACCCCCAATCAAACGGAGATTTCCATGCCGATTCTTGCCCAGGCGCCCGCGGGTGGATCCATGGGCGGCATGTTGCTGACCTTCGGCCTCATGTTCGCCGTGATGTACTTCCTGATCATCCGCCCCCAGCAGAAGCGTCAGAAGGACCATCAGAAAATGCTGGACGCCCTGAAGAAGGGTGACCGCGTCATCAGCAGCGGCGGGCTGCACGGCGTGGTGAAGGAAGTCCGCGAGGACGTGGTGCTGGTCAAGATCGCGGAGAACACCGTGGTGGAGCTGAGCCGCGGGGCCGTGGCCAGCCGCCGGGGCGGGGACGAATAGCCATCCCGGAGAAAGGAGCCCGCATGACGCCGGAGTCCCCTGAGCTGGAGATCCGCATCATCGGCGACCCTGTGTTGCGCAAGCGCGCGGCGGACGTGACCCAGTTCGGCCCGGCTCTCGAAGAGCTGGCCGACCAGATGTACGAGACGATGGTGGACGCCGTGGGCATCGGCCTGGCGGCGCCGCAGATCGGGCTCTCGCTGCGCTTCCTGGTGGTGGGCATCCCGGATGAGGACAGCGAGGCCCTCAAGTTGATGGCCTTCGCCAATCCGCGCATCGTGGAGAGCGAGGGCGTCTGCCTGATGGAGGAAGGCTGCCTGAGCATCCCCGAGATCCGCGAGGAGGTGGAGCGCCCGGAGCGCATCCGCCTGCAGTGGCAGGATCTCGCCGGCACCCCCCAGGACGCGTGGTTCGAGGACATCGAGGCGCGGGTGATCCAGCACGAGCTGGACCACTTGGAGGGCGTGCTCTTCGTGGACCGGATCAGCCCGGCGCGCAAGGCCACGCTCAAGCGCCGGCTGGCCCTGATCCAGCAACGCGGCCGGCTCTAACGACATGGGACGACTGGTCTTCATGGGCAGCCCGGAGTTTGCGCTGCCCTCCCTGCAGCTCCTGCTGGACGCGGGGCACGAGGTGGTCCTGGTGCTCTCGCGGCCGGACCAGCCCGCCGGTCGCGGGCGCACGCTCACGCCCACGGCGGTGAGCGCCTTCGCCCGGGCACGGGGCCTGCCCCTGGAGACCCCCGCCCGCCTGCGCGATCCGGTCCTGCGCGACCGCTTGTCCGAGCTGCGCCCCGACCTGTTCGTGGTGGTGGCCTACCGCATCCTGCCCCCCTCTCTGCTCGCCGTGCCCCGGCTGGGGTCCATCAACCTGCACGGCAGCCTGTTGCCCGCCTACCGCGGCGCCGCCCCGGTGGAACGCGCGCTCTGGAACGGCGAGGCCACCACGGGCCTGACCACCTTCCTGCTGGAACAGGGCGTGGACACGGGGGAGATCCTGGGCGCCACGGAGCTCTGCATCGGTCCGGACGAAACGGCGGGCGAACTGCGCGAGCGCATGAGCCGCGCCGGGGCGCCGCTGCTGGCGGCCAGCGTCGCCGCCGTGCTGGAGCGGCGGGCCCTGCCCCGTCGGCAGCCGGAGGGCGAGTTTCCCCTGGCGCCCAAACTGGGTCCGGCGGACCGGCTGCTTAACTTCACGCTGCCGGCGGCGCACCTGCACAACCGCGTGCGGGCCCTGTCGCCCGAGCCCGGCGCCCTGGCCCTGTTCCGCGGCCAGCCGCTGCAGGTGCTGCGGACGAGCCGGGTGCCGCAGGCCGAGCCCGGTGAACCCGGACGCCTGCAGGTGCGGGCCAAGCGGCTCTACCTGGCCTGCGGCGACGGCGAACTGGAGATTCTGGAACTGATGCCCGCCGGCCGGAAGCGGCTGGCGGCCCAGGCCTGGCTGGCGGGAGCGCGGCTGGGCGACACGGACAAGCTGGTGGCCGCGCCGGCCCCAAGCACGGGAGAGGACACATGAAGATGGCACGATTCGTGGTGGCGGGACTGCTGTCCGCTCTGGTCCTGGCCCCGGCCCGGGCCGCGACGAGCTTCGACGACCTGCTGGAATCGGTGGGCGTGGGCGTGCAGGACTACGCCCAGCCGTTGGGCGACGCGGCCACGCTGCTGGCGGGCGGCGGCGCCTATCACGGCGCGCGCTCCAAGGGCGTGGCGGGCTTCGACCTGGGCGTCAAGCTGCTGCTGGTTCCGGTGAGCAGCGGGGATCCGGCCGCCGGCACCATCCTGGACCAGACGGACGTGAGCGCCGTAGGCCTGCCCATGCTGGTGGCCAACAAGGGCCTGATCAAGGGCCTGCAGGTCGGCGCGCGCTACATGAGCCTGGAGTTCAATAAGGATGTGGGCCAGCTCAGCCTGCTGGGGGCCTCCCTGCGCTTCGAATTGAACGAGCTCTTCCACGTGCCGCTGCTGATGCCGCGCATCGGCGTGCAGGGCGACTGGAATCAACTGAAGATCGGCGAGTCCGTGACCAACACGACCACGGGCGTGGACCTGATCGTCTCCAAGTCCTTCATCTTCCTCGAGCCCTACGCGGGCATCAGCCTGCTCAAGGGCAGCACGGACCTGGAGTACACCTACACGCCGGCCAGCCCCGCCCCGCCGCAGAAGATCAGCACCAGCCTGGACTCCGACGCCACGCGCCTGGCGGTCGGCGTGAACATCACGCCCTTCCCGCTGCTGCGCGTCAACGCCGAGTACGCCCTGGGCGACTACAACACCATGACGGTGGGCGTGCTGCTGAGCCTGTTCTAGGCCGGGGAGAGAATGGCGGCCTGTTCTTTGGAGCCTCTCAAGACTGTAACACAGAGTCACAGAGTCACAGAGCACAGTGAATACGTGAGACACTGCGGGTCAAGGTAGAGTGAGGTGAAGCCCAACGGGCTGAACCAGAACCAGGTGGTGACGCTTTCAAGCGGAACCAACTACGCGGTTGCAGGAAGGCCAAACTGCCGCCAGCGGAAGCCCGCCGGGAGGCGGGCTGACTCTGGCGGGTGAGAAAAAGCGCCTCTTTGGCTCCACCTTTCTGGCGCCAGCAGAAAGGTGGAAAACAAGGCGCCCGGCCATTGACGGTGGATGACTGGCGAGATGACGGGATCCCCCGGTCGAGCCGGGGGATGACGAGCGAAACGAACAGGAACCAGAAAGAAAGGCTCGATGCCCAATCGCGATGGCATCCTGCTGCTGGGGTCCACGGGCTCCATCGGTGAATCCACCCTGGACGTGATCCGGCAGCATCCGGAGCGCTTCCGCGTGGTGGGCCTGAGCGCCGGACAGCGCTGGGAGCGGCTGGCCGAGCAGGCCCGCGACTTCCGGCCCGACTTCGTCCACGTGGACGAGGCCCACGCCGGGCTGTTGCGCCAGGCGCTGGCGGAGACGGGGATTGAGGTGCTGAGCGGGCGCGCCGCCCTGGTGGAACTGCCCGAGCGGCCGGGCGTGGATACGCTGTTCTCAGCCCTGTTGGGCACTGCGGGCCTGGAACCGCTGATGCGCGGACTGCGCGCCGGCCGGCGCATCTGCTTCGCCAACAAGGAACCGCTGGTCACCGCCGGCCAGGCCGTGATGCGCGAAGTCCGCGCCCTGGGGGCCGTTTTCCTGCCCGTGGACAGCGAGCACAGCGCCATCCTGCAGTGCCTGCAGGGCGAGCAGCCGGAGGACCTGGAGCGGATCTGGCTCACCGCCTCCGGCGGGCCCTTCCGGGGCTGGAGCCGCGAGCGCTTCCGGGCCGCCACCCGGGAGGAGGCCCTGCGCCACCCCACCTGGACCATGGGGGCCAAGATCACCATCGACAGCGCCACCATGATGAACAAGGCGCTGGAGATCATCGAGGCGGCCTGGCTCTACGACCTGCCGGAGGAGCGCATCGGCGTGCTGATCCACCCGCAGTCCATCATCCACTCGATGGTGGAGTTCCGGGACCACAGCGTGAAGGCCCAGCTGGGGCTGCCGGACATGCGCATCCCGATCCTCTACGCGCTCTGCTGGCCGCGGCACGAGCGGCTGGAGATGGCGAGCCCCGACTGGACGCGGCTGGGCCGGCTGGAGTTCGAGGAACCGGACCTGGCGACCTTCCGTTCGCTGGGCCTGGCCCGCGAGGCCCTGCGCCTGGGCGAGGGCTGGCCCTGCGTGCTCAACGCCGCCAACGAGGTGGCCGTGGAGCTGTTTCTCGAGGACGGTCTGGCCTTCGGGCAGATCGTGGACCTGGTGGAGGAGTCCCTGGCGGCCTACTCCGGCGGCCACAGCGGGCTGGATGAACTGATCGACCTGGATGCGGAGACGCGCCGCCGCACGCGCACCCTGGCGCGGACGCTGGCCCAAGCAAGGAATACGACGTGCTGCTGACGACCCTGTCCTTCGTGGTGGTGATTGGAGTCATCATCCTGGTTCACGAGTGGGGCCACTTCATCGCGGCGCGCCTGACGGGCATCCGGGTGGACACCTTTTCCATCGGCTTCGGGCCGGCCCTCTGGAAGCACCGGCGGGGCGACACGGAGTACCGCCTGGCCTGGTTCCCGCTGGGCGGCTACGTGAAGATGGCCGGCATGGTGGACGAGAGCCTGGACGACGAGGACGCCATCACGGGCGCGCCGGACGAGTTCATGTCCAAACGCACCTGGCAGAAGGCCTTCGTGATCTCCGCCGGCGTGATGATGAACGGCATCCTGGCCGTCGTGCTCTACACCTGCATCGCGGCCTTCTGGGGCGTGGGCCGGCCCTCGCCGGAGGCCGTGCTGGGCGGGCTGCGGCCCGACATGCCCGCGCTGGCCGCCGGCCTGCAGGGGGGGGATCGCGTGCTGAGCGTGGACGGGACTCCGGTGGCCGACTGGGAGTCCCTGGCCGGGGCCATCCACGCGCGGCCCGGGCGGAGCGTGGAGCTGCGCGTGCTGCGCGCCTCCACGCCGGACACCCTGCAGATCTTCGTCAAGCCGCAGGAGTCGCTCCAGCCGGGCAAGGGCAAGGTGGGGCTGATCGGCATCGAACCCGACGTGGTGGTGGAGCGCGTGGGTCCGCTGGGCGCCCTGGCGGCGGGTCTGGCCCGCACCGGCGCCGAGTGTGTCACGGCCTACCAGACCATCGCCGCGCTGGTCACGGGCCAGGCGGGCCTCAAGGACCTGGGCGGACCAATCCTCATCGCCCAGATGTCCGGCCAGAGCGCCCGGGGCGGCTTGGCGGTCTTCTTGAGCTTCCTGGCCTTCATCTCGGTGAACATCGGCTTCCTCAACATCCTGCCCATTCCCGTGCTGGACGGCGGCCACCTGGTCTACATCGCCATCGAGGCGGTGATCCGCCGGCCGCTGCCGGTCAAGCTCAAGCTCTGGATCCAGCAGGCGGGAATGATCCTGCTCCTGCTGGTGATGGTGCTGGTGATGAAGAACGACGTGCTGCGGCTGATCCAGCCGGACAAGCCCGTCGCCAGCCAGGCCGCGCCGGACTCCACGGGGGACGGCCGCTGATGCGCTGGCTCACCCTGCCGCTCCTGGTCCTCCTGTTTCAGGCCTGCGCGCCGAGCCTGCGCGCCGGTCTGCACGCCGAGCCCGGGCCCCCGACGCCGGGCGCCGCCTTGCCGGCCCTGCCGGATGGCGAGAACCTCCAGGACCGGCTGGTGCTGCAGGGCAGCCTGGCCGAGATGCGCGGGGATCTGCCCCAGGCCGTGGCCGTCTACCGGCGCGCCCTGCAACAGCCCGCGGCCCCGCGCGTGGCGGGGCTCTCCCTGTTCCGCCTGGCCCTGCTCACCGCCGACGGCACGGCCCTGGAAGAGGCGGGCAACTGGCTGCTGGAGCACGCCCCGGCGACACCCGAGGGCGGGCTCTGGCTGGACCGCCTCTACGCCGCCGAGCGTCTGCCCGAATTGCGCCAGGCCCTGGCCCAGCTCCCCGACAGCATCCGGCCCGCCCTGCGCATCCAGCTGCTGCTGGACTCCAGCCGGGACCTGCCCGCCAGCGCGGCCCAGGAACGCGAGCAGGAGCTGGAGCGGCGCTTCCGCCAGCTGCTGACCCTGGACGCCGCGGCCTGGGAGCGGCGCGAGATCCGCCCGCGCCTGTTCTGGGAGCAGACCCTGGCCTTCGCCTTCCGCTTTGGCCGCGCCTCCACAGTGGCGGCCTGGATCGACAGTTCGCGCCTGGCCGAGCGCGAGCCCGCCGCCTGGCTGGCCCGCTGCCGCCTGGCCGCCTTTCAGGAGGATCTGGTGAGCCTGCGGCGCGCCCTCGGCCGCGGCCGGGCGCTGGATTCGCTGGAGGCCTTCTATCCGCTGATGGAGGGCCGCCTGGCCCTGGCGGACGGACTGCCCGAGGAGGCCCTCAGACAGCTGCGCGAGGCCCGGCGGCTGGACCCCGAGGATCCCGGCGTGCTTAGCCTGCTGGAGGTGGCCCTGGAGGAGAACGGCCGGCTGGACGAGGCCGAATCCACCCTGCGCCTGCTGGTGAAGGTGACGCCCGAGGACCCCGCCGTCTGGATGCGGCTGGCCGCTCTGCTGGAGAACCAGGAGCGGCGCGACGAATCCCTGGCCGTCTACGCCCGCGCCCTGGAAACCCTGGGCGACGAAGGGGCCGGCGCTCTGCTGAAGAACAATTACGCCTATCTGCTGGCGCTGGAAGGGCGCGAGCCCGGGCTGGCCCAGGACCTGGCCCGCCAGGCGGTGGCGGAGGAGCCGGGCAATCCGGCCTTCCGGGACACGCTGGGCTGGCTGCTGTTCCAGGCCGGTCAGTACGCGGCGGCGGAGGAGGAGTTGCAGCGGGCCTACGACTTGTGCCGCGGCCAGCTGGATCCGGAGATCCTGGAGCACCTGGGGCACCTGCGGCAGCGCCAGGGCCGCCAGGCGGAGGCCGACGCGCTCTGGCAGAAGGCGCTGGAACTGGGGGCGCCCGCGCCCGAGGCCGCCCCGGGACCCGTGGCTAGGCCTTAGCGACGGATAGGCTCTTTCACCACAGAGGCACAGAGGCACAGAGGGCGATTGTGTTGCCGCGGTGGACTCCAACGCGAGGCCGCGCGCACGTGCAGCACGAAGACGCCAAGGCTCGAAGTGGCGTGTGACAAGAGATGGGCATCACCAACTCGGCGCCTTGATGATGGATTGTGACGAATGGCCGAACCTCAGGCTCTCCCCCCCATCCCGTCCTTCCCCCACTTCGCGGGGGAAGGGGTCGCACGGACGGATGTGACACGGATGTGTGATGTGACACGGATGTGTGAGGTGAAGGCCTTTAGGCCTGAACCAAAACCAGGTGGTGACGCCGTCAGGCGGAACCAACTGCACGGAGACAGGAAGCCCAAACGCCGGCCAGCGGAAGGCCACCGTGAGGTGGCCTGACTCTGGCCGCTGAGAAAAAGCGCCTCTTTGGCTCCACCTTTCTGGCGCAAGCAGAAAGGTGGAAAACATGCCAGCCCGGAGATCTCCGGAGTGAGTGATGGGCACGCCCCCATCCCATCGCGCCCCGGCGTTGCCGGGTCGCGCCTTCCCCCGCGGGGCGCGAGGGAAGGGAATCGGCTTCGCCTCGCTCAAGCCGAGGGATGACGAGCGTGTCACGCGCAACCCGTGCAGTTCCCTATCGCAAGGGAAGGGGTCGCGCTGGCGGACGAGAACGGGTCAACGGATATTCCGCGCCGCCGCCGGCTCTGGGGAGCCGACCGACGCTTCACGTGACAGCCTGTGAGGACCGCATGAGTGTCTACACAAAGCGGCAGCTCGACGAGATCCTGGAGCGGACCCTGGACGAGTGCCGGGGACTGGATCGCGCCGAATTGCGCCTGGAGATCAGCGGCGAAGCACTATCCCGCTTCGCCAACAACGGCATCCAACAGAACTTGAGCCAGCAGGACGCCCTGCTGCACGTCACCCTCGTGGAGCGCGGCCGACTGGGGCTGGCCCAGACCAACCGCCTGGACGCCGCCGGAGTGGGCGCCGTGGTGGAGAGCGCCCGGCGCGTGGCCGCGCTGCAGGATCCCGCCAAGGACCTGCTGCCCCTGGTGGGCTCCTGCCCCACGCCCGAGCGTGACGTGCTGGATGCGGAGACCGCCGCCTGGGGTCCCGAGGAGAAGGCCCAGGGCCTGGCCGCCACCTTCGAGCTGGCCCGCGCCGAGGGCTTCGAGGCCAGCGGCATCCTCACCAACGCCTGGACCCAGCTGGCCATCGCCAACAGCGAGGGGCTGCGCTGCCACTACCAGAGCAGCCGCGCGCGCTTCTCCACCACCTTCCACGGCGCCGACGCCTCGGGCTGGACGGAGGGCCAGGCCCGCTCCTTCCGCGGGCTGGACATCGAGGCCCTGAGCCGCGAGGCCTGCCGCATCGCCCGGGCCGCCCAGGCGCCGCAGCCCGCCCAGCCCGGCCCCTGGACCGTGATCCTGCCCCCCGCCGCGGTGGCGGACCTGGTGATGTTCCTCAACTGGCTGGGCTTCGGCGCCCAGGACGATCTGGCCGGCACCAGCCCGCTGGCGGGCAAGGCCGGGCAGCGCCTGTTCTCGCCCCTGTTCAGCGTGACCGACGACGCCGGCCACCCGCTGGCCGACGGCCTGCCCTTCGACTACGACGGCCTGGAGCGGCAGCGCGTGCCGCTGGTGGAGCAGGGCGTGTTCCAGGGCACGGTCCACGACCGCGTGACCGCCAAGCAGGCCGGCAAAGTGAGCACGGGCCACGCCCTGCCGCGGCCCAATCCCCACGGCCCCTTCCCGGGCAACCTGATCGTGGCGCCCGGCGAGTCCAGCCTGGACGAACTGGTGGCGGGCACGGAGCGCGGCCTGTTCGTCACGCACCTGCACTACACCAACGTCCAGGACCGCAACGAGATGCTGCTGACCGGGATGACGCGCGACGGCCTGTTCCTGATCGAGAACGGGAAGATCAGCCACCCGGTGCGCAACATGCGCTTCACCGAGAGCCTGTTCCACGCCTTCTCCAACGTGGAGGCGGTGACCCGCGACCAGGCCCTGCACGGCGGCTTCTTCGGCGGCGGTTTCGTGCTTCCCGGCATGAAGATCCGGGACTTCCACTTCACCAGCGAAAGCGGATTCTGATATGAAGGACATGCTGAACCTGGCGCTGGACGCCGCCAAGGGCGCCGGCGCGGATTTCGCGGACATCCGCATCGTCAACACCCGCCGTCAGGTCGTGCAGACCCGCAACGGCGAACTGGCCGGCCTGACGGACAGCGAGGATCTGGGCTTCGGCGTGCGCGTGCTGGCCGGCGGCGCCTGGGGCTTCGCCTCCTCCAACCGCCTGGAGCCCGCCGAGCTGCGCAGCAAGGCCGTGGAGGCCGTGCGCATCGCCCGGGCCAGCGCCACGCTCAACCGGGAATCCGTCCAGCTGGCGCCGGAGCCGGCCTGGCAGGACTTCTGGCAGACGCCGATCCAGATCGACCCCTTCACCGTCAGCCTGCAGGACAAGCTGGGCCTGCTGCTGGCCTGCGACCGCGTGCTGCGCGCCGATCCGCGGATCAAGGAGGCCGCGGCCTCCATGAGTTTCCTGCGCGAGCACCAGTACTACGCGTCCTCGGAGGGCGCGCGCATCGAGCAGATCCTGATCCGCAGCGGCGCGGGCTACACGGCCACGGCCGTGGAGAACGGCGAGGCCCAGGAGCGCAGCTATCCCATGAGCCACGGCGGCCAGTACATGGGCCTGGGCTGGGAGCTGATCCTGGCCCTGGACCTGGTGGGCAACGCCGAGCGCGTGCGCGAGGAGGCCATCGCCCTCCTGTCCGCGCCCCAGTGCCCGAGCGGCGTATTCGATCTGATCCTCAAGCCCCAGCAGTTGGTGCTGCAGATCCACGAGAGCGTGGGCCACGCCAGCGAACTGGACCGCGTGCTGGGCTACGAGGCCAACTACGCGGGCACCAGCTTCGCCACCACGGACAAGCTGGGCACCTTCCGCTACGGCTCGCCCATCGTCAACCTGATCGCCGACGGCACCGTGCCCGGCGGACTGGCCACCCAGGGTTACGACGACGACGGCGTGCGCCAGCAGCGCTGGCCCATCGTCCAGGAGGGCATCCTCAAGGGCTACATGACCAACCGCGAGCTGGCCCAGCGCATCGGCGAGGAGCGCAGCCGCGGCTGCAACCGCGCCGAGGGCTGGTTCCACCTGCCGATCACGCGCATCAACAACCTCTCGCTGATGCCCGGCACCCACAGCTGGGAGCAGCTGGTGGGCGAGGTGGAGGACGGCGTGATCATGGACGCCAACAAGTGCTGGAGCATCGACCAGCAGCGTCTCAACTTCCAGTTCGGCTGCGAGATCGGCTGGCGTGTCAAGCAGGGCAAGGTGACGGGGCTGGTGAAGAACCCCACCTACCAGAGCATGACGCCCGTCTTCTGGGGCGCCTGCGACGCCATCTGCGGGCCGGATGAATGGAAACTGGTGGGCGTGGCCAACTGCGGCAAGGGCCAGCCCGGCCAGACCGCCGAGATGAGCCACGGCTCCAGCCCGGCGCGCTTCCGGGGGATCCAGCTCGGGGTGTGACAGGCCCTTGGGACCAGTTGACCACAGAGGCACAGAGACACAGAGACCCAGAGAGAGAAGTGGAATTGGATTTGCGCCGGGTAGTGAGCTGGCGGTCCGATTGCACGACTTCGTTCGACAAGACAATGCTAAAAGCCTGTCCGTGTCTCTGTGTCCCTGTGCCTCCGTGTTGAGAGCGCCGACCGAGAGTCCAGCCCGGGTCAAGTTCCCGGCAAAGCTGCCGATGAGGGACGGGTCGCAGTCCTTTGCAGAGGTGTATCATGGTCAAGAAGGTGGGTCTGGTCCTGGGCATGCTGGTGATCCAGGGGGCCCTGGTCTATTTCCTGATCCAGTGGCTGGGCTCCAGCCCGACTCCCGCCCCGGGCACGGAGCAGGTGGAGGAGGGGCACGGCAAGGACGAGAAGGCCGGCCACGGGAAGGAGTCCGGCAAGGGCGAGGACGGCGAGAAGAAGGAGAAGAACTACGAGTTCGGCGCCGTGCACGCCATTCCCGACCTGATCATCAACCCCAAGGGCTCCGCCGGCCGGCGCGTCTTCAAGATCAGCCTGTCGCTGGAGTACGACCCCAACAACCCCGAACTGGCCAAGGAACTGGAGGAGCGCACGCCCTTCATGCGCGATTACCTGATCAGTTACCTGGGCTCCATGAACGAAGATTCTCTCTCGGACATTTCCTATCGTGAGACCATTCGGGACAGCTTGAGCATCGCCTTGAACCGCTTCCTGAGCGACGGCGGGGTGGACCGGGTCCTCTTCCAGGACTTCATCCGCCAGTAGCCCCGATCCGGTTGCCGACGTCTGCCGGGCGGCCCGCTGTCTCACGTGCGCCGGATGCGCGCCGTCACATGGGCCCGCCGGCAGTTCGTTATCCTGTCGGCCGTGTTCCGGTGGCGGAGGCCCCGCCCGGCCGGTCCAAATCGGGAGATTCCACACATGAACACCCGTGCGCTCTGGCTGGGACTGCTGCTGGCAGCCGCCGGCCTGGCCCAGGCCCAACCCCTGATCCAGATCAACCTGCCCGTGGCCTACGACCTCTACTTCGTGGGCGACCTGGATCCCCGCGGCGACTTGAGCGGCGTGGGGCAGGAGATCACCGTGCAGGTGAGCAACCTGGCCCTGGGCACCTACAACCTGGACGTCGAACTGAGCTACGGCGGCACCTGGCTGGCCCAGGGCCACGTGAACAACATCCTGGTGAGCGAGTCCCAGCTGGGACCCTGGAGTCTGGCGCAGATCCGCGCCGACCAGGTGCCCGGCTTCAACGGCTCGGGCGACTTCAACGACGCCTTCCTGGAGCAGATCTCGGGCAACGCGCTGCCCTCGGGCGTCTACACGGTGGCGGCGACGGTGACCTCCGTCCTGCCGGCGCTGCCCCCGGTCAGCACCTCGTCCTCCTTCATCATCAACGACCCGCGCCGCGTGGACCTGCAATCGCCCTGGGACGGCGCGGTGCAGTCCATGGCGGAGCCGGTCTTCAGCTGGAGCGGCCGGGCCTCCACCTACTTGATCAAGGTCTGCGAATTCGACCGCGAGCGCCACGGCAGCCCCCAGGAGGCCCTGGAGGGCGAGGCCATGTGGCAGGCGACGGTGCCGGGCCAGACCAGCGTGATCTACGGCGAGCTGGGTTCTGCGCGGCCGCTGCAGACCGGCCGGCAGTACGTCTGGAACGTGGAGGCCGTGCTGAACACGACCTCGGGTCGCCGGCAGTTCGCCAGCGCCATCCGCACCTTCACCTTCAGCCAGGGCGGGGACGCGCCGGAGCAGGGCCTGAACAACCTGCTGGGCGGCCTCAGCCCGAGCCAGCTGGCCGGCCTGGCCAACCTGCTGGAGAATTACCGGCTGAACGGGACCATCCTGGTGGACGGGCGGCCGGTGAGCCTGGCGGAGTTCGAGGGCATCCTGCAGCGCATCGCCTCCGGCGAGCTGAACATTTCATCCATCCGCATCGAGTAGGAGGCGCGGCATGAGGACGACCAAGGGCGGCCGGCTGGCCGCGTGGGTGCTGGCCCTGGCCCTGCTGCTGGGCGCGGGTCCGGGCGCGTGGGCCGCGGAGGCCGCCAAGAGCGTGGCCGTGACGGTGAAGGCCACGGGCGAGGTCTTCCTGGCCGCCGGCGGCGGCAAAACCGAGAAGGCGCTGAAGACGGGCGACCGCCTGAACGACGGCGACCGGGTGCGCACCGGGGCCGACGGCCGGGCCGTGCTGGTCTTCACCGACGACAAGAGCCAGCTCAAGCTCACGCCCCAGACCGACCTGGTCCTGCACGCCAAGCGGGCGGGCAACCGGACGGACAAGGAAGTGGAGTTGAGCACGGGCACCCTCTGGAGCAAGGTGACGCGCCAGCAGGGCGAGTTCCGCATCGCCACGCCCACCTCCGTGGCCTCGGTCAAGGGCACGGCCTGGTGGACGCGCACCAATCCGGCGCTGACAGAGATCATCACCGAGGAGGGGATCGTCGCGCTGCTCTCCCGGCGCACGGGGGAGAGCGTGGACGTCGTGATGGGCCGCACGGGTTCTTCCGACGGCGACCACTCCAACGTGCGCGAGACCACGCCCGACGACCAGCAGGGCCTGGAGCGCGGCGAGCTCAGGCGCATCGTCATGCCCATCACCGACGGCGACCAGACGCGCGAGCTGATCATCGAGTACTACGAGTAGCCGTCCCGGACGGCCGCAGCACACCATCGCACCATCACCCGCGGCGTCGCAAGGCGCTGCGGGTTCACACGTGAAAGGGGAACCATGAGTCTCCGCTCCAACCTTTCCCGTCCCGCCGGCCTGGTCCTGACCCTGGGCCTGCTGTGGCTGGGCGCGGCCCAGCCGGCCCTGGCCCGCTGGTCGCACTTCGCACCGGTGCAGGCGCCCATGACGCGCTCCCTGCGGCTGGAGTTCCTCGACCCCGAGGGCCTGGTGACGCCGGGCTCGGCCCTGCTCTACCTGGAGCTGGACGGGCGCTCCGTGGGCACGCTGGCCGCCAGCGAACTGGGGGCCGGGCGCGTGGTCTTCGAGGTGCCGGCCAACTTGCTGGAAGGCCAGGAACTGACCTACCGGGCCGAGATCCGCTCGGGCGAGGAGAACACCCAGCTGCCGGGCAGCGGCCAGTGGCGCGTGACCCTGGCGCCAGAGTCCGAACTGGCGCTGGTGAACCTGCTGAGCGACCTGGACGTGCCGCCGGGGGAGGAGACCCTGCTGGCCTTTTCCGCCGCCGACGAGTCCGTCGACCTGGCCGCCTCCACGCTCTGGATCGACGGCCAGCCCGCCCCGGGCGACCTGGAGGCCGACCCCTGGCTGGTCACCTGGCGCGGCCAGCTTCCCGCCGGGCCCCACGCCGTGGAGCTGCGCCTGAAGGATCGGCAGGGCCGCGAACTGCAGCCCCAGCGCCTGAACCTGACCGTGCTGGGCGCCGAGTCCGTGGCGATGGGCTACGAGGCCTCGGCTTGGGAAGAGTTCAACATGGACTTCCTGGATTCGCGCGGGGCTGGGCAGTGGCAGCGCTACCACGCCGGCCAGCTGCGCTTCCGCGCCTGGCGCGGGCGGGGCGAGGAGGCTTGGAACCTGAAGGGCCGCGTGCTGCTCTCCGGCCAGGACCTGGAGTCCGACGAGCTGCAGCCCCAGTCGCGCCTCAACCTGGACCTGACCCACAAGGGCCTGCTGCTGGGAGTGGGCGACCGCCAGCCCGAGTACAGCCCGCTGCTGCTCTCCGGCACGCGCGTGCGCGGCGGCGAGCTGGGGCTGGAGTTCCGCCAGTTCGGGCTGCGGGTGGTGGGCGGCCGCGCCCGGGAGGCCCGGGATCCGCTCTTCGGCGCGCCGGGCACGGTGGAATTCGCCGGCTCCTTCGCCCGCAACCTCTACAGCCTGGACCTGCGGATGGGCCGCCGGGGCGGCCTGCTGGAAGGCGGCCTGACCCTGCTCAAGGTCAAGGACGACGAGGCCAGCATCCGCGCCACGCCCCCCAGCAGCTGGGGCAGCGACAGCCTGGCCCGGGTGAGCCCCGAGGACAACCTGGGCCTGGGCGCGCGCCTGGACTTCAACGCCTTCCGCGGCCATTTCTCGGGCCGCAACCAGGTGGCCTTCGCCCTGCACAACACGGACATCTCCAGCGGCTCCTGGACGAAGGACGATCTGGAGACCCTGGGCGCCGGCGACCTGCCGGATCCCAGCTCCTTTGAGGACCTCATCGTCATCAACCAGTACTTCTCGCCGCTGGACCTGGCGGACGGCGACGTGCTGACGGCCACGGCGCTGACCTCCAACTGGCAGTGGAACGCGGGTCCCAACGACCTGCTGCTGGACTTCCGGCGCATCGGCGGCGCTTACCGCAGCCTGGGCAACAGCTTCCTCACCCCCGACCAGCAGGAGCTGCGGGTCACCGAGCGCGTGCGCCTGCTGCAGAACCAGCTCTACGTGGACCTGGGCGGCGGCCTGACCTCGGACAACCTGGACGGCCAGTACGACGAGACCGTGGGCACCACGGCCCGCAGCCTGTTCAACCTGGGTCTGGGCTGGTATCCCCGGGGCCGCGACCTCCAGCTGCGGCTGGGATTCGAGCAGCAGCAGGAGGCCAACGAGGCGCTGGAGATCCTGGCGGACGACGCGGATCCGGCCAGCGAGCTCAACGCCGCCAGCCAGCACATCGAGGGCGGCCTGCAGCAGATTCGCCTGGGGCTGTCGGGCTCGCTGGACTGGCTGAACCGGCGCCACCAGTGGTCGCTGAGCCTGCTGAACCAGGGCTACGGCGACGACGTGGGCCAAGTGCGGGACACGCTGAACGCCGTGCTGCGGCTGGATCGCAGCTACTCGTCGAACCAGCTGGGCCTGGGCTGGCAGGTGAACCTGGATCCGCGCTGGCGCCTGGACGCCGGCTTCTCCATCTACGGCAGCGACTACGATGACCGCGGCATGACGGACTACAGCTACTGGAACCTGCGCGGCGCCCTGGGTCGCGACTGGCTGGCGGGCCGGCTGAAGAGCGCACTGCGCGCCCAGTTCCAGGACGTCAGCAGCGAGACGGGCGGAGTGAGCGGCGCCTTCACGCGCCTGGACCTGGGCGGCGAGCTGGACTGGACCCTGCGCCAGGGCCTGGGGCTGGCCGGCCGCGTGGACTGGCAGAGCTGGGCGGGCGACCGGGAGGACAGCTTCCTCAAGGTCGTGCTGCGGCTGAGCCAGGACTTCTAGACCGGACCAACGTCAAGCTGGAGCGGGAATGCGCCGTCCCCCCGGGCGGCGCTTCCGTGGAAAGGACGGCGGCATGAAGCTGTTGAGTGATCGCGGGAGCGGGACGCCGCTGGTGCTGGTCTGCGCCCTGATGTGCGACGAGGAGCTGTTCGCCGGCCAGGCGGACCGGCTCTCGCGCCGCCGCCGGGTGATGATCTTCCAGTCCGAGGGCGAAGAGAGCCTGCGCGACGCCGCCGTGGAGCTGCTGTCCATGGTGGGCGCGCTGGGCCTGCGCAGCGTGGACCTGGGCGGCCTGTCCATGGGCGGTGCCGTCGCCCTGGAGGCGGCGAGCCGCTGCCCCAGCGCGGTCCGGCGCCTGCTGCTGCTGGGCACGCGGCACACGGCCGACGACGAGGACGGACGCGCCGCGCGCCTGGAGACGATCCGCCAACTGGAGGAGGGCCGGATGGAGCAGGTGCTGGAGAGCTTCCTGCCCAGCCTGCTCAGCGAACAGAGCCGGCGCGACCACGGCGAACGCGTGCGCCACATGTTCCGCCGGCTGGGCCCGGCCCTCTACGCCCGGCAACTGCGCACCCTGCTCACGCGCCGCGATCAGAGCGGGACGCTGGCCGCCTTCCAGGGGCCCCTGCTCTGTCTCACGGGCGCCCAGGACAGCCTGACCCCGCCGGATCTCCAACGCCGGATGGCGGCCCTGGCCCCGCGCGGACAGTGGGGCGTGATCCCGGGCAACGTGGGCCACCTCTCCACCCTGGAGGCCCCCCAGGCCGCCCTGCGCGAGATCGAGACCTTCCTGGCGGACTGACGGTCCGCCCGCTGCGCCGCCGGTTCTGCCCGGCCCCCAGGGCGCGACCCGGCAGCGGCGCCATCGGCGCCTGCCGAATCCTACTTTTCGCCATGCTCGAACCACGTCCAGCCAGTGTCGGAGTCCTGACCAGCGGTCCCCTGCCGCCGGAGCTCCGCGCCGGGCTCACCTTCCTGGAATCCGCCCTGGGCGTGCCCGTGCGGATCCTGGCGCCGGACGAGCCGCTGTCCGAGCGTCTGCTGGTGCTGGGGCCTGTTCCCTGCGGCCTGGACCTGACCGAGGTCCGGCTGGTGCTGCACGCGCCCCGGCCCGCCGCCCTCCCGCAACCGCGTCGGGAGTGGATCGAGCCCGGGCCGCTCCCTGTCTTTGGCGAACTGGAACGCTATCCGGACAGCGACGACCTGCCCTGGCACTACCTGGGCGGCGGCACGCCCGTCAGCTGGGCCAGCCGGGGCCGCCAGACCCTGTTCCGGCTGGGTTTCGACGTGCTGGGTCCGCTCGGCTGGAGCCTGGCCCGCGCCGCGGAGCGCGGCCCGGCCGCCGCGGCCTGGCGCAACGCGCGGGTGGACGAGTTGCCCTCCGAGGAGAAGGCCCTGGCGCTGACGCCCTGGGTGGACCGGCTGGTGCTGCTGCTGGCCCGGCTGCTGGACCTGGAGGAGCGCGCCGGCGGCCCCGTCGCCGAGGAGCGCTGGCCGGGCGGCGCGCGCTGGGCCGTGGCCCTCAGCCACGACGTGGACATGCTCTTCAAGTGGCGCTTCCGCAGCGTCCTGCGCCTGTTGCTGGAGACGCCGCCCCGGGCGTTGGGCGGCGACCTGCCAGGCCTGGCCCGGCGCTGGCGCGAGCTGCTGCAGCGCCTGCGCGGGGGGCGCGACCCCTGGTTCCTGGTGGACGAACTGCTGGACCTGGAGGAGCGCCGCGGCCTGCACTCCACCCTGCTCTTCCTGGCCGAACCCCGCGACCACCAGACCTTCCGCTACCATCTGGACCGTGCCCAGGTGCGCGGACTGCTGCTGCGCCTGCGCCAACGCGGATTCGAGACTGCCCTGCACGGCGGCTGGAGCAGCCACCGCTCCGCTGAGCGCCTGCGCGTCCAGCGCCAGCGTCTGGAAAGCCTGAGCGGCCAGAGTTCGCCTGTCACACGCCAGCACTGGTTGCGTTTCGACGTGGAGCGGACCTGGGAGGCCCAGGAGCGCGCCGGCTTCCTCGTGGACAGCAGCCTGGGCTTCAACGACCGGCCGGGCTTCCGCGCGGGCACCAGCCTGCCCTTCCATCCCACGGCGGCCGACGGCGCCCCGCGGCGCCTCCTGGAGCTGCCGCTGGTCCTGATGGACAGCCAGCTCTTCGACGAGCAGGGACTGGAGCTTCCCGCCGCCGCGCGCCTGGCCCAGGACGCGCTCGAGCAGGTGCGCCGGGTGCGCGGTCTGCTCACCCTCAACTGGCATCCGCACACCCTTTGCCGGGCGGATTTCCCCGGGCGGCGCGAGCTCTTCGAGGAGCTGCTGGGCGTGCTGGCGCGCCGGGACTGCTGGACGGCCTCGCTGGGCGATGTGTCCGCCTACTGGCTGGAGCGCGAGGCCCGGCTGGCGGCCCGGGGCCTGGCGGGAAGAGCCGACGCGCCCCGGGAGCGGCCGGCCGGACGGGAGAGCCAGCCGTGCGTGTGCTGATCGGCCTGCTCTCCGAACTCAGCCACGAGCGGCGTCAGGAGCGCATGGTGGACGCGCTGGAGCGGGCCGGCCACCAGGTCGCCGTCACCTGGGTGGACAACGGCAGTTCGCCGCGCTCGGCCTTCTGGCGGGACCGGACCCTGCACCGGCTGGAGAATCCACGCGCCGGCCGGCGCAAGGCCTACTTCCTGCGCTTCATGCACTGGTTCCACGGGCTGATCCTGCGCGAGCGCCCGGACTGCGTGCTGGCGGTGGATCCGCCCGCCCTGCTGCCCGCGCGCCTGGCCCGGCTGCGGCGCGAGTTCCGCCTGCTCTACGACGCCCGCGAGTACTACTGCGAGCTGCCCACCATCCGCGAGCGTCCGGCCGTGCGCGCCTTCTGGAACGCCGCCGAGGGCTGGGGCATGCGGCGCGCCGACGCCTCGTGGGCCGTCTGCGGGAGCATCGCCCGGGCCCTGGAACACGACCACCGCGTGGCGGGCGTGGGCGTGGTGCGCAACCTGCCCGTTCGCAGTTTCCAGCCGCGCGCCCCCGAGCGGCGGGACGCCCTGCGCGCGCTGCTGCCCGGCTTGGACGCAGGGCCCGTGGTGGTTTACGCCGGGGGCTTCTGGCCCGGCTATGACTTCCGTCCCCTGCAGGAGGCGCTGGGCCGCCTGCCCGGGGTGCAACTGGTCCTGCTGGGCGAGGGCCCGGAGCTGGAGACGCACCGGCGGCACGCGGCCGGGCTGGCCTGGGGCGGCCGCCTGCACTTTCCCGGCAAGGTCGCGCCGGAGCGGCTGGACGCCCTGTTGCGCGGAGCGGACGCGGGCGTGGTGCTGGTGCCGGATCTGGGGCTCTCCTACCGCTACCTGCTGCCCAACAAATTGTTCGAGTACATCCAGGCCGGCCTGCCGGTGCTGGCCTCGCCCTTGCCCGAGCTGGCCGCGGTGGTGCTGGGGCGCGGCGTGGGGCGCTGCGCCGATCCCGCGGATCCGCAGGCCATCGCCACGCGCCTGGCGGAGCTGCTGGATCCGGAGCGCGCGGTGGGCTGGCAGGTGGCGCTGGGCGCGGCGGCGGCGGAACTCTGCTGGGAACGGGAGGAGGCGCGCTTCCTGGCACTGGTGGAAGGCCGGGAGGTCCGGAGCGGCGTGACGCGCGGCTGAGGCGCCCCAAGGGCTGGACAGGGTGGGCCCGCGGCGCCGGCGAGCCGGCGAGAAGCCAGACGGGGTGGACGGTCGCGCGGGGGACCGGCAGTTGGCGGGGGGATACGGGGATCAATCCGGCGGGGGCGAGGTTCCCCGGGCGGGTGGGGGGCGGTGGGAGGGCCCACTGTCCATTTTCAGCAATCAGAACAACTGCGCCGTCCGCGCCTGCGCCGCCCGGGAAACTGGCGATCCGCGCCGGGCCCGGCCTGCCGACGAGCGCCCGCTTCAGGAACCGCTGCCCGTGGACTACAGCGTCATCATCCCCTCCTACAACGACGGGCCGCGCCTGGCGCGCTGTCTGGATTCCCTGTGCCGCCTGACGGCGCCCGCCGGATCCTGGGAGGTGGTGGTGGCCCTGGACGGCTCCACCGACGGCAGCCGCGAACTGCTGGAGCGCGGCCGACGCTGCGACGCGGGCGGCGCCACCGGCCTGGCGGGCGGGCTGGACTCCCTCGTGGCCGCCGGCGCCTGGAGCGCCCTGCCCCTGCGCGTGGTGGATCTGCCGGAGAACCGCGGGCGCAGCGCAGCGCGCAACGCGGCGCTGGCCGTGGCCACCGGCCGCTGGCTCTGCTTCCTGGACGCCGACCTGCGCGTGGCCCCGGACTGGCTGCGCGCTCTGGCCGACTGCGCCAGGGATCCGGAGGTGGTGGCGGTGGGCGAGATGGTCTACGAGGCCCGGCCCGACGAGGAGCCCGGCGCGGCCCTGCTGGCGGGCGAGCCCGGCGCGGAGGCCGAGCGGCGGGCCGCCCTGCGACGCTACCAGCGCTACCTGGAGACCCGCGGTCCCTGGAAGTACCGCGAGCAGGCGGCCATGCCGGCGCGCTACTTCTACACCTGCAACTCCTGTGTCCACCGGAGCCTGCTGGAAGCCGCGGGTCCCTTCGACGAGCGCCTGCGCGGCTGGGGCGGCGAGGACATCGACATGGGCCTGAAGCTGGAGGCCGCCGGCGGCCGGCTGGTCTACTGCCGCCGGGCCCGCGCCTTGCACGCCCAGGAGCGCTCCTTCGCCCGCCACTGCCAAAATCTGGAGAGCCTGGGCCGGGAGGGGCTGGCCCTGCTGGTGGAGCGCCATCCCGCCTTGCTGGGACTGCTGCAGCTGGATCGACTGCTGCCCGCGCGGCTGGGCGGGCGGCCGCTGCCCGCGCTGATCCTCGCCCGGGCCCTGGGCCTGCAGCGCCTGCTGGTGTGGCTGGAGGCGCTGGGCCTGCCCTTTCCCGAGCGCCTTTACGACCTGACGGTCTTCCTGCACTACGCGGGCGGGTACCGGGAGCGCGCGCTGGGGCGGACTCGGCTTCCACTGTCGACTTCATGATCTTGCGGGCAACAAGCAGCGGGAGAGAACCATGATCACCCTGATCGACGGCAAGGCCCTGGCGGAGGAGTTGCGCGGCGAGGTCGGCCTGGAGGCCGCCGCCCTGTCGCAGCGTCACGGCCGGGCCCCGGGACTGGCCGCCGTGCTGGTGGGCGAGGACGCGGCCAGCCAGGTCTACGTGCGCAGCAAGCACAAGGCCTGCCAAGTGGCCGGCCTGCACAGCGAGGTCTTCCGCCTGCCCGGCGATTGCCCGCGCGAGCGCCTGTTGGCGCTGGTGGACCTGCTCAACGCCGATCCGGCCTTTGACGGCATCCTCGTGCAGCTGCCGCTGCCCAGCCACTTGAACGAGCAGGAGGTGTTGGAGCGCATCCGCCCGGACAAGGACGTGGACGGCTTCCATCCCATCAACGTCGGCCGCGTGCTGGCCGGGCTGCCCGGAGCCTTCGCCCCGGCCACGCCCGCGGGCATCGTGGAGCTGCTGCGACGCTCGGGCATTTCCACGGCGGGCGCGCACGTGGTGGTGCTGGGGCGCTCCAACATCGTGGGCAAGCCGCTGGCCAGCCTGATGATGCAGAAGGGCGAGGGCGCCGACGCCACGGTCACGGTCTGCCACAGCCGCAGCCGGGACCTGGCCGAGCACTGCCGGCGCGCGGACATCCTGGTGGCGGCCATCGGCCGCGCGCGCTTCGTCAGCGCGGACATGGTGAAAGAGGGGGCCGTGGTGGTGGACGTGGGCATCAACCGCATCGAGGATCCCGCCGCGCCCAAGGGCAGCCGGCTGGTGGGGGACGTGGATTTCGACGCCGTGGCGCCGCGCTGCCGGGCCATCACGCCCGTGCCGGGCGGCGTGGGTCCCATGACCATCGCCATGCTCTTGAAGAACACCGTGGAAAGCGCCCGGCGCCGGCTGGAGGGCCCGCGATGAAGCCGCGCCTCCTGCTGCTGCTGGGCGGCGAGTCCGGCGAGCGCGACGTCTCTCTGGCCAGCGGCCGGGCCTGTGCCCGGGCCCTGGCGGAATTGGGCCATCCCCTGCGCTTGCTGGATCCCCTCTTCCCTGGGGCCGTGCACGCGCTGGAGGACTTCCCCTTCGGCGCGGGTCCGGGGGAGGAGAGCCCGGATCTGAATTCGCTGGGTGCCGCGCGCGTGGCCGCGCTGGTGGCCAGCCTGCGCGCCGAGGCCCCGGAGCTGGTCTTCAACTGCCTGCACGGCGGCTTCGGCGAGGACGGCCGGCTGGCCGGGCTCTGCGAGCTGCTGGAGATTCCCCTGACATCCAGCCCCAGCCTGGCCTCGGCCCTGGCCATGGACAAGGAGCGCACGCGCTTCTGGCTGTCGGCCCTGGGGATTCCCGTGGCGGCGGGCCGGCTGGTGCCGCGGGGCGCAAACCCGGCGGATCTGCCCGCAGGCGTCCTGGTGGTGAAACCCAACCGGATGGGTTCCAGCGTGGGCGTCAGCATCGTCGAAGAGCGCGCGGAGCTGAAGCGGGCGCTGGAGCAGGTGTTCGAGCTGGGCGACGACGCGTTGGTGGAAGCCTACATCCCCGGCCGGGAACTCACCGTCGCCTGGCTGGACGGCGAAGCCCTGCCCCCGGTGGAGATCCGGCCCCGGGACGGCGGCTGGTACGACTACCGGCGCAAGTATTCGGGCGGCACGGACTACCTCTGCCCGGCGGAGCTGGATCCCCGGCTGGTCACCCGGCTGGCGGACTGGACCCGGCGCCTCAACGCCAGCCTGGGCTGCCGGGGCGCCACGCGCACGGACTGGCGCCTCGATCCGGCGGGCGAGGCCTTCTGCCTGGAGATCAACATCACGCCGGGCATGACGGACAAGAGCCTGGTACCCAAGGCCGCCGCCGCACGGGGCTGGGACTTTCCCGAATTGCTGACGCGCATGGTCGCCGCGGCTCTGCGCTAGCCCATGACCCGCGCACGGCCCGATCTGCTCGGCGCCCTCTGGGCCCGGCACCTGGCTTCGCCCCTGCCGCGCGCCTGGCTGGGACCCTTCGGCGGATTCGCCCGGCGCGCCTGCCGGCCCCTGGAGCGCGTGCTGCTGGACGGCCCGCCTGGGGCGCCCCGCCTGCGACACTGGGCCCAGGGCCGTTGGAAGCTTAGGACGGCGGATCCCCTGGACCTGGTGGAGGAACGGGCCCGCGCCCTGGGCCTGCCGGGCCTGGGCTGGGTGGCCTACGAATACGCCCACTTGCTGGAGGACTTCCCCGCCGTCGCGGGGGCGCCGTCCCGCTGGCCCCTGCTGGCCTTCACCTTTTTCCAGGAGCAGGAGGACCTGCCCCTGGCAGGCCTGCCGCCGGCGGAGTGGAGGGCGCCCGTCGCGCCGGCCCGGACGCGGAGCCGCGGGCTGGAGGCCGAGCGCCCGCCGGCGGAGTTCCGGCGGGGCGTGGCGCGCATCCGGCGCTGGATCGAGGCCGGCGACTGTTACCAGGTCAACCTCGTGCAGGCCTTCCACGCGCCGCTGGCCACGCGGGACGCGCCCTGGCTCTTCGCCCGGCTGCGGGCTGGCGACGCCGGGGTTGCGGGCTACCAGGCCTTGTTCGAGGAGCGTGGGCGGGCCCTGGTCTGCGATTCCCCCGAACTGTTTCTGGAACGTCAGGGCGAGCACCTGCGGGCCCAGCCCATCAAGGGCACCGTCGCCCTGCCCGCGGGTCCGCTGCGCGAGGCCCGGCGCCGGGCGGCCGCCTGGCTGCTGGCCTCGGAGAAGGATCGGGCCGAACTGGCGATGATCGTGGACCTGCTGCGCAACGACCTGAGCCGGGTCTGCCGGCCGGGCAGCGTGCAGGTGGGCCCCTGGCCCGCGATCCTGGCCCTGCCCAGCCTGCTCCACACCTGCGCGCGGATCCGCGGCCGGCTGCGGCCCGGCCAGGGGCTGGCGCAGATCTTCCGCGCCGCCTTTCCCAGCGGCAGCATCACGGGCTGCCCGCGCCTGCGGGCCATGGAGCGCATCACCCAATTGGAATCTGCGCCCCGCGGACCCTGCCTGGGGGCGTTGGGGCGCGTGGAGCCGACCGGGGATTTCCTGTTCAACGTGGCCATCCGGACGGCTCTGCTGGAGGGCGGGCAGCTGCGCCTGCTGGCCGGCGGCGGGATCACGTGCGATTCCCGGCCAGCCGCCGAGGAGGCGGAGAGCCGGCTCAAGGCCGAACGCTTCCGCCAGGTGTTGGCCGGTCCGGGCTGAGCCGAACCGCCGATCTGCGCGGAGCGGTCGGGTTCGGCGCGGCGGATTCCGCGGCTGGGAGCCCCAATGGCGCCACCCGGCGCCTCGCTCCGCGGGACTCCTCATGCTACATTCATGACCCTTTCGCACCCTGTTTTAACAAGTGGAAGGCCACGCCCCCCGGACGAGGGTCGCCCGGGCCGCTGCTCCACCCTTTGGGGACTGACGCCGCACATGAAGAGAAGCCTCGCTCTACTGGGCATCCTGGGTTGCGCCCTGGTCATTCACGGCGCGGACGACTACACCAAGTACACGTCCGTGGGCGAGTTGGGCCTGACCATCACCAACTTCGGCGTGATCGGCCACGGCTACAACATCGAGGGCCAGCCCTCCTGCCTCTACAAACAGTACTCCAGCTTGGATTTCGAACAGGTGGAGCACTTCTCCTACGGCGGCCTTTGGGTGGGCGGCAAAGTGGACGGGGAGGCCCGCGTCTCCACCTCGGTGATGGACGGCACCTTCGGCGGCGAAGGCTGGGAGTGGAACAACACGACGGCCACGGGCGACACGGTGCGGATCCGTTCGACCTTCACCGACAGCGAGTACTTCAGCGGTCAGGCCATCAGCCACCAGGACTTCCTGATCAGCTTCACGGACACCAGCCGTGTGGTGCCGTCCACGGGCGAGGAGATCACCAACCACAACCCGCTGGGCCTGCGCGTGGACCTGAACACCCACGCCTGGAACTACAGCTACGCCGACGCCTTCGTCATCCTCGACCTGACCATCACCAACATCAGCGGGGAGATGGACCCCGCCGGGACGGGCTGGACCATCGACAGCCTGCGCGTGGGCTACTGGATCGACGAGGCGGTAGGCAACTTCAACCTGACCAACTACTACGCGCCCGGCCGGGGCGGCTGGTCCTGGTACGACAACCTGGCGGGCGTGGTGCTGACCGACGAGCCCAGTCCGGCCCAGGGCGACAGCATCTGGATGGCCGTGGGCTACGACGCCGACGGCGACAACGGCTACAGCGAGAGCATCCTGGGCTGCCGCTTCCTGGGCGGCTCCGGCCCCCACGTGGCGGACCCCCGCACCATCCGGCCCGCGGCCACCAGCTGGGAGTGGAACACTTCGGGCAACCCCGACTGGCCGCTCAACACGCCGGCCAACGACGCCGAACGCTTCCAGGCCCTGCAGGAGCGGGCGAATCTGGCCGACGCCAGCTTTCCCTACGGCACGGAGAACACAGGCAGCTGGATGATGCTCGCCGGCGCCGGGAGCTTCGGCCACCTGTTGCCGGGGGAGAGCTGCAACGCCGTGTTCGCCATCGCCTGCGGCAGCCGGGACTTCCTGGCCAGCCCGGTGAGCCCCGACGATCCGCTGAGCGGCCTGAAGAACCTGCAGACCATGGCCCAGCCGCTGGTGGCCAACACCACCTGGGCGCGCATCGCCTGGGACGGCGAGGACAAGAACCGCAACGGCCAACTGGACGGGGAAGAGGACCTGGACGCCGACGGCGTGCTGGACCGCTACCTGCTGCCCAATCCGCCTCCCGGCCCGGCCCTGGCCGTGGTGGCCGGCGAGCGGGAGATGACCCTCTACTGGCGCAATGATCCCGAGCACTTCGTGGACCCGATCCTGGGCGTGGCGGACTTCGAGGGCTACCGCATCTACAGCAGCCTGCGCACCCCGGGAGCCGGCGGCACGCGCACGCTGGTGGCCCAGTTCGACATCGAGAACGAGATCTGGCCCAACACGGGGCTGGCGGACATCGGCGTGCGCCACGCGCTGGGCGTGGACGCGGATTCCGTCGAGGTGGAGGGGCGCTGGTACCACTACGCCTTCCGGCTGGAGAACCTGCCCAGCGGACGGCCCGAGGGCAACTGGGTGGCGGTCTCCTCCTACGACCACGGCCTGCCGGAGAACAACCTGCCCAGCCTGGAATCGGACGTCAAGGAGAACTGGTCCTTCGTCTTTCCGGGCGGCCTGGCGGACCTGCCCGGCGACGGCGTGGACCTGAAGCCCGGCGTCTATCCCAATCCCTACCGCGGCCGCGCCAGCTGGGACGGCAGTGGTCCCTACGAGCGCGTGCTCTGGTTCACGCACCTGCCGGCGCGCTGCACGGTGAGCATCTTCACCCTGGCCGGGGACTTCGTGGACTCCTTCGAACATGACGCCGCCACCTACCAGGGTGAGGATGTGGAGCTGATCCGCAACGTGCTCCAGCAGGTGAACGGCGCCAGCGGCGCGGACGCGCCCTTCGTGTTCAGCGGCGGCGAGCACGCCTGGGACCTGGTGAGCCGCCACGACCAGGCCATCGCCACCGGCCTCTACCTGTTCTCGGTGGAGGACAAGGCCACGGGAAAAACTGAGATCGGCAAGTTCGCCGTGATCAAATAGCGCGACGACCCTGTCGGTCGACGCCTGCCCTGAAACAAAAGAGCCGCCCGAAGCGGCCTATCCCAAGGAGGACCAGATGAAGTCCTGGATTTTCGCGCTCCTGTTGCTGGCGGGCTCGGTGTTCGCCTACGAGGAGCTGAGCATCAGCCAGCTGCAGATGCCCGGTGCCTTCGGCCCCGACAGCTCGGGCCATTGCGGGGACACGGTGACGGTGGTGGGCGTGGCGCTCTCCTCGTCCGAACACTTCTATTCGGGCAGCCACTCCAGCTTCTACCTGATCGACACGCTGGGCGTGGAGTACGGCGGCGTGCTGGTCTATCACCCCGACCCCGACATGTTCGACGTCTTCGTGGGCGACCTGCTGCGCATCACGGGCGTGGTGAGCGAGTACCGCACCACCGACGCCAACGGCGTGGCCAACATGACCGAACTCATCCCGCTGGATCCCTCCGTCTACGTGGAGGTGCTGGGGTACGAGCACGCGCTGCCGGAGCCGGTCTTCGTGGACATGTGGTACCTGGACCGCGTTCGGCACAACGAACACGTAGGCGAGATCTACGAGAGCATGCTGGTGGAGATCCACGACGCCGTGGTGGTGGACATCAGCGCGCCGCCTTCCTACCGCCAGTTCACCGTGGCCGATCCCGAGGGCAACCGGGCGATCATCCGCACAGCCGCCGCGGGCCTCAGCGACTACGGGCGCCCGCCGCTGGGCTCCACGTTCGAGCTGATCAAGGGCGTGATCTACCACGTCTACGGGCAGTACAACGTCATGCCCCGCGACATCGCGGACCTGGTCCTGGCCGTGGGCCCGCCCATCATCAGCGGCACGACCATCGGCCCCTGCGGTGTCACGCCCAGCGACCTGGTGCACATCACGGCCAACCTGTCGGATGACACGGCCATCGACGAGGCCTTCGTCTACTTCCGCGTCAACGGCGGCGCCTGGACCGAGTATCCGCTGACGCGCGACCTCTCCAACCCCGTGCTGTTCACGTCCGACCTGCCCGCCCAGCCCGAAGGCTCGCTGGTGGAGGTCTACTACCACGCCCTGGACGACGAGGGCAACGTGAGCCGGCATCCGGCGGAAGGCCCCGACGCCGCCGCCTTCCCGCAGATCTACGTGACGGGCGTCGCGCCCACCACCTGCGCCCAGGTCCAGGGCGAGACCTATCCCGATGGCGCCAGCCACTTCCAGTGCCACGAGGCCACGCTGACGGGTACCATCACCTTCGGCTACACGGACTTCGGCTTCACGCCCGAGGACACCTACCGCAACTACATCCTGGCCGAGGATGTGGGCGTCAACCACGCCATGTACCTCTACAACAACAACAGCCACCCGGTCTTCATGGCCCAGCTGGAGCGCGGGGACCGGATCACCCTCACGGGGACCATCACCGAGTACAACGGCTTGACGGAGCTCTCCAACATCAGCGCCTACACGCTGGAGTCGTCGGGCAACGTCGAGTCCCTCGCCCAGGTCAGCCTGGCCACCATCCTGGCGGCGCCCGAGGGCTGGGAGAGCGTGCTGGTGGAATTGGCGGACATCGCCGTGGTGGACAGCGTGGGCTTCGGCGAGTGGCTGGTGCAGGACGGTCAGGGCAATCAGATCATCCTGGACAACCTGGGGATCTGGGACGTGGCCCTGCACGCCGGATCGCAGATGGACGCCCTGCGCGGCATGATCACCTACAACTTCGGCGCATGGAAGATCGCCCCGCGCGACAACGCCGACTTCGTCAACCTGGACGGCGTGGGGCCGGTGGAGCAGCCGCTGGACTTCCAGCTGACGGCCGCCGTGCCCAATCCCTTCAACCCTGCCACGAGCATCGAGTACAGCCTGGGTCGGGCCACCAACCTGCGCCTGAGCGTGTACAACGTGGTCGGGCAGGAAGTGGCCGTGCTGGTGGACGGCCAGCAGGCGGCGGGCCGGCATACGGCCCTCTTGGATGGCGCGGGCCTGGCCAGCGGACTCTACATCGCCCGGCTGGAGGCGGAGGGCCGCTCCGACGAACTCAAGCTCCTGTTGGTGAAGTAATTCGAACGGGTGCGTAGGGACACGATGCATCGTGTCCCTACCCCCTTCATTGCTGACGAGGATTCCATGGCCCGCTGGACCCTGCTGCTCCTGATCCCCCTGGTCGTCTGGCTGGGCTGCGAGCCCCGCGAGGGGGACGACAGCCGACTGGACAACCGTCCGCCCCAGACCCACCTCTCCGTGGGCTACTTCCGCGCGGATTCCTCCCAGGTGGATACCCTGGGCCTCAGCACCTCGCGCGTGGGCCTGTCCTGGTGGGGCGAGGACGCCGACGGCTGGATCGACCACTACCTCTACCGCTGGTCCACGGAGGTGGACAGCGCGGGGAACCCCGTCTGGCACAGCACCGAGGCCGAGAGCGACACCTTCGTCGTCCTGCTCACCCAGGAACTGATGACCGTGCGCTTCGAGATCGTGGCCGTGGACAACGAGGGCAGCGTGGACCCCACCCCGGCGGTCACCGTCTTCCCGGCCTACAACCAGAAGCCGCGGCTGGACTGGGTGGCCATGAGCCAGGAGCTGCTCTCCGGCACCGCCCTGGACACCTGCTGGACCTTCGGCTACAACACCTTCCACTTCAACGTGTGGGACCTGGACGGCAACGAGACCATCACGCGCGTCCTCTGGGCCCTGGACGACACCAGCAGCTGGACCGAGCTGCCCCTGGGCCTGAACAGCATCCCGCTGACCCCCGAGCAGCTCACCCCCGGCGGGCACAAGGTCTTCGTCAAGGCCCAGGACATCGCCCAGGCCTGGAGCCAGACCCTCAGTTATCCGCGGCCCCAGGACACGCTTTCTGACGGGCGCGCCCAGGTCTGGGCCGTCAAGCCCACCGTGGGCAGCCTGCTGGTGGTCTTCGACGACCCGGCCGAGGAAGCCCTCGGCGTGCCGGACATCAAGACCGGGCTGGCGGGGATGGGCTTCCAGGAGCACGAGGACTACACCTTCTGGCTGGCCACGGACTGGCTGCCCTACGACGAGCAGGACTTCCAGTCGATCATCGAGGACTTCTCGATGGTCTTCTGGTTCAGCTGGAAGAACACCCAGAACGAGACTGCCTGCGACAACCTGAACCTCTTCATGGCCCGGGGCGGCCGCGTGCTGATGAGCACGTCGGACCTGGGGCGCCGCTCCAGTTCGGGGGGCACCTACCTGTTCGACGGGATCTGCGTGCCCGTGGACAGCTTGACCGACGAGCGCGACCGCATCCTGCCCAGCCACCCCCTGCTGCCCTCGCCGGGCTTCGAGCACTACCCGGTGCTGCACATGCGCGAGGCGGTCTCCTTCATGAGCCCGGGAAGCGAATATCCGCGCTTCGGCTTCCGGCCCGACAGTTCGGCGGTGGAATCCTACTACGTGCCGGAGACCGCCGGCCCGCCCCTGCGCCCGCGCGCCGCGCTGGCGGCCCGCCAAGCCGCCGACGGCCGGCCGGAGAAGGCCAAGCAACTCTACTTCAGCGTGCCGCTGCACAAGGCGGACAACCTGGACAGCCTCTTCCGGGTGGTGATCGATGAAGAATTCAACTGGTAGGCCCGCGATGAACCTGGAGCACCGCATGCAGCCCGATCGCACCGCCCGACGCCGGACCGGCTGGGGGGCCCCGCTCCTCTGCCTCCTGCTGCTGCTCTGTGTCACGGCCTCCGCCTGGGCGGAAGGCCGCGTGCGCGGCCGGGTGTCGGACAAGGACACGGGCGAGCCGCTGGCGGGCGTCAACGTGCTCGTGCAGGGCACCTACCGCGGCGCGGCCACGGACCTGGAGGGCCAGTTCGTCATCATGGGGATCAAGCCCGGGATGGTGGACCTGGAGTTCAGCAGCGTGGGCTACAAGACCGTGCTGACCACCGGCGTGATGGTGGTGGACGGCCTGGTCAAGGAGCAGAACGTCGCCCTGGAGAGGAGCTTCCTCAAGGGCGAGGACGTGGTGATCATCGGCAAGAAGCCGCTCTACGCGGTGGACAACACCTCCTCGTCCAGCAACGTGGACCTGGAGGCCATCCAGACGCAGGTGGTGGAAACCATCGTGGACGTGGTCAGCCAGCAGGCGGGCGTCTCAAAGTCCGACAACGAGGTCCATATCCGCGGCGGGCGCGCCGACGAGAACCTCTACATCATCGACGGGCTGTCGGTGAAGGACCCCGTCTCCGGCCAGGGCACGGGCGTCTTCCTCTCCGCCGAGGCGGTCAAGAACGTGGAAGTGATCACGGGCGGCTTCAACGCCGAGTACGGCGAGGCCATGAGTGGCGTGATCAACGTGGAGACGCGCGAGGGCGACGACGAGTTCTTCGGCTCCATGTCCTGGAAGCGCGACAACCTGGGCCTCGATCTGCCCACGGACAACCAGAACCAGGACGTCATTGAGGCCAGCATGGGCGGACCGCTGCCCTCCTTGGGCCTGCCCGGCAGCCTGGCCTGGTTCTTCAACGGCTACGGCTCCTTCGGCGACACGCACCTGCCCCACGCCCGCGAGCTGCAGCCCTACCAGGACTGGATGGAGCGCTTCGCCCTGCGTGAGGACAACAACGTCTCGGCGCTGGGCAAGCTCACCTGGCGGCCCAAGCCCACGCGCAAACTGACGGGCTCGCTGGGGCGCAGCCTCCAGCTCAACCAGGGCTACTTCACCACGCTGGTGGAGGACAAGCGCTTCTATCCCTACGAGTACCAGCAGAACCTGGACCGCTACAACACCTTCAGCCAGGAGTCGCGCCAGGGCGGGCTGAACTGGAAGGAGACCCTGAGCGAGCGCTCCTTCTTCGACCTCTACTACGGCTTCGTGTTCATCAACCAGCACTCCGACGCGGGCAAGCACTGGACCGAGTACGAGCGCCCGCTGGACATCGATCCCACCTGGTACCTGCAGAACCCCGACGGCTCGATCACCATCTACCAGGGCGACGGTTTCTGGGATTCGGGCGACACGGACTACTGGCACGACCATAGCGTGCTGACCCACTCCCTCAAGGGCGCGCTCACCAGCAACCTGGGCGACCACGAGCTGAAGTCGGGTTTCGAGATCGAGAACAGCGAGATGCAGCTGCTGCACGTGGTGGATCCCTGGCTGGGCACCGCGGACGCCCCCGGCGGCGCCTTCGATTTGTATCACGCCTGGACCACGGCGGGCGCGCTCTACGCCCAGGACAAGATCACCTACAAGGGCATGAACGCGAACCTGGGCCTGCGGCTGGACTTCTGGCGCCCGGGCAGCTACGTGGAGCGGGCCGTGGAAGATTCGGCCACCGCCGTCATGACCAAGGCCGGCCGCGAGCTCTTCCACGACGAGACCTTCGGCTTCCTGGGCGGGCGCTGGAAGGCCCAGCTCAGCCCGCGCCTGGGCATCAGCCACCCGGTCACCGACAACGACATGCTGTTCTTCAGCTACGGGCACTTCAGCCAGCGGCCCAAGTACGCCTACGTCTACGCCAAGCTGAAGACCACGGACAAGTCCAAGTCCTCGCTCTACGGCAACCCCAACCTCAACCCCACCACCACGGTGGCCTACGAGGTGGGGCTGAAGCACAAGTTCAACTCCAACAGCGTGCTGCAGGTGACGGCGTTCTACAAGGACATGTTCAACTACGTGACGGCCTTCTCGGTGAACAGCAACCACCCGCGCTACGGGAGCATCAGCTACACGCAGTACTGGAACATCGACTACGCGCGCAGCCGCGGGCTGGAGCTCTCCTGGCGGCACCGCTTCGAGGAGTACTGGAGCTTCAACTGGAACCTCTCCTACAGTGTGCTGACCGGCAAGAGCAGCTCGCCGGCGGAGAACCTGCTGAACGAGGCCCGGGCGGGCAGCCGCGACGAGGACCTGAGCGAGAGCTACCTGCGCTGGGACAAGCCGCTGGCCACCAGTTTCGACCTAAGCCTCTACGTGGACAAGGGCCAGGGCCCGCGGCTGGGCAATTTCCAACTGCCCGATCGCTGGGGCGCCAACCTGCGCCTCGAGCTCGAGAGCGGCCAGCGCTACACGCCGCAGTACATCGACGTGGGCGACGTGAACAACCCGCAGGACGACGAACCCCGCGACCGCGAGGCCAAACCCAACACCGAGCTGACCCCCATGACCACGCTGGTGGACGGCCGCCTCTGGAAGGACTTCAAGCTGGGCGGCCGCAGCCTGCGCGTGTTCTGCGAGGTGGAGAACCTGTTCAACTTCAAGAGCCCGGCCTCCTCGAGCTGGATCAATCCGCTCACCGGCGAGGTCTGGGAAGACGGGGATCCCTTCGTGGCCAACAACCGCGTCTACTACGCGTGGTCCAGCGAGCTGACCCGCGACCGCGTGCGCCCGCCGGGCACACCGGCGCGCTACAAGGAGCCGCGCCAGGTGATGTTCGGCGTGTCGGTGCAGTTCTGATGAAGGCCCGGAATCCCAAGCAAGACGGGACACCCATGAAAGTCGCCTTTGTGATGCTGGGCCTGCTGCCCCTGCTGGCGCCCGCCCTGCGGGCCCAGGAGCTGGTGCACAACTTCGGCGAGGAACGGGCCGCCACCACCGTGCTCAACTTCCTCAAGATCGGCGTGGGCGCGCGGGCCGAGGGGATGGCCCAGGCCTTCGTGGGCGTGGCGGACGACGCCAGCGCGCTCTACTGGAACCCGGCGGGCATCAGTTCGCTCAAGGGCAACCACGTGGCCCTGCACCACCTGGAGTGGCCCGCGGATATCGACTACACCTGGCTCGGCTACACGCGCGAACTCAACCCCAACTTGCATGTGGGCCTGGCCTACGGTCAGCTGGCCACCGACGAGATGGCCGTCACCACGGAAGATCACCCCGACGGAGACGGCCGCAGTTTCTACTTCACCGACCAGTTCCTCCAGGCCACCGGGGCCTTCCAGCTGACCAACCAGTTCAGCTGCGGCGTCAGCGTGCGCTACGTGCGCGAGGACATCGCCGAAGTGACCATGGACGGCCTGCTGCTGGACGTGGGCACGCACTACCGCACGGGCTGGAAGGATCTGGCCGTGGCCGTCTCGCTGGTCAACTTCGGCGGGCAGTTCACGCCCGAGGGCAGCTGGACGCCCGCGGAGGCCGATGCGCGCGCCCGGGGCTACGAGGACTTCTCGGCGCCCACGATCTTCCGGCTGGGCAGCTCCATGCACCTGCTGCAGATCGAGGACCATTCCCTGCTGGGCGCTTTGCAGATCAACCACCCGGTGGACAACAGCGAGAGCTACGACCTGGGCTTCGAGTACGACTGGCGCCACGCCACCTTTCTGCGAGCCGGCTGGAAGTTCAACGGCGGCCAGGAGAGTTGGACCGCGGGCGCGGGTCTGTCCTTCGAGCACTGGGGACTGGGCGTGCGCCTGGACATCAGCTACAGCGAGTTCGGCTTGCTCAACAACAGCCGGCGGCTCTCCACCCAGTTCGATTGGTAGAGGATGCCTTTCATGAGCGCTGACCACATGCGTTGCCCCGTCCGCTTGGCGGGCTTGACGATTCTGGCTGTGATCCTGCTGGGTTGCAGCGTGGACCGCTACCCCCTGCCCAGCGTGGCGGGCGTGGCGGAAACGGGCTTCGGGGCCGGGGACTCCAGCTACCTGATCCTCAACCGCCAGATCGAACTACCCGCCGGCGCGGAGCCCGCGGACCTGTTCATCGACGACGACGGCCACGTCTACGTGGCGGAGTCGGGCAGCGGACGGATCAGCGTCTGGGACCAGGCCCTGACGGAACTGGACACTCCCGGGCTGGAGGGCTTCCAGCTGCCGGGCGTGAAGAGCGTGGCCGTGGGGCCGGAACAACTGCTCTTCGCCGTGGCCGGGGACTCCAGCCTCTGGGCGCTGAACCTGCAAGCCGGGCGCGAGACCCTGACGTGGGGCCTGCGCCGGGCCTACGGCGTCAACCAGCGCACGGGCGCCGCGGACACGCTGGAGGCCGACGAGCTGGCCGCCGCCATCGCCGACCGCAGTCTGCGGGACTGGGAATTCAGCTGGGTGGACAGCCTCGACCTGCAGAGCGCCGAGCTCCAGGCCCAGTTGCAGCCGCGCGTCATCTGGACCGGCTCCGCCTCCACGCGCCTGGACGGCGTGGCCAAGGGTCGGGCGGGCAAGCGCGAGGTCTTCCTGGCCAACAACAACGTCTCCGGCGGCAACCGGATCAACCGGCTGCGCCTGCAGCCTACGGCCGTGCTGTTCACGGCCAACCCGGACGTGCCGGTGGTCTACCTCTACGACGTGCAGGCGGGCTCGCTGGAAGTGGTGGCCTACTCCGGCACGGGCGTGGGGACGGTGGATCAGGTGCTCTCGCTGGACGCCGACGCCGCGGGCAGCCTCTACCTGACCCAGGCCGCGCCGCGTGAGGGCTACTGGAAGGCCCAGCGCCTGACCGTGGAGGAGTTCGCCGGGCTGGACTACTGGTCCTTCGACTTCAGCCTGCAGGGCCGCAGCCTGATGGCGCCCGGGCAGTTCCAGGAGGCGCGCGACATGGCCTACACGGCCACGGGCCTGTTCGTGCTGGACCGCCGCGCGGCCACGGGAGCGGGTGCGGACACCACGGACACGCACCGCGTGCAGGTCTTCAAGCGCAGCGGGGATTTCCTGCTGCCCCTGGGGGCGCGCAAAGTGCAGGTGACGCCCGAGGAGAAGGTCTGGGTCTACGACCAGTTCGAGGATCCGCGGGCCGTGGCCGTTTACGGCAACCGGAGCGAGCGCGCGGGCAACGAGGACGAGATCGTCTTCGTGGCGGACGGAGACCGGATCAAGCTCTTCATGCTCTCGGTCTCCACGGACGCCCTGCCCGCCCAGTAGGCGGATGGGCGCTTGGACAGTGGTGCGGCCGGGGCGGGTGTCCGGGAGCCTGCCGTCCAGCTGGGCGGACGCTGGGGTCTGTACCCCCCAAGTTCCGGCCTTTGTACGGGATCCTTTTAAGACTCTCCGAGTGCCCCGGGTGGGTGGGGGGTGGTGGGAGGGACGACCCAGTTTCAATAAACGGAACATCATGCACCTCATGCTTGCTTTGATCCAGCGCCGCTGGACCCACGTGGCCAGTCTGCTGGGCGCCCTGTGCCTGCTCTCCTGCGCGTCCCATTTCCCCGCCGGCACGGCGGGCGGCCTGCCCTTCACCAATCCGCTGGACAGCCTGTTCCTCTCACCCGTGGCCGCCGGCCAGGGCGGCAACTTCAGCATGGATCGCAAGCTGGACAAGAGTCGGGGCCAGGCGGAGGACTATCTGCGCGTCTGGCAGAGCTTCCTGGCCGAGGAGTGCCAGCGCCGGGGCCTCGTCCTCATTCTGCCGCTGCGCACGGACAGCCTTGCCCGCAGCAGCTTCCGCTGCCCGTTGGACGCCGCGGCCTGGCGGCGCCTGTACGGCGTCGAGCCTGGCGACGACAGCCGCGTGCTGGAGGTGAAGTCCCTGCGGCTGCAGGCCGTCACGCGCAACTGGTTCCAGCGCCTGCTCTTCGGGCTCAACCTGATGGACGAGAGCGACCGCGAGTTCGGCTGGGTGGAGCTGGACTACGAGGTCTACGACCTGGAACTGGAGGAGGGCAGCGGCCGGCGCCTGCTGGTCAGCCGCGAACCGGACACGCCCTGGATCTCCGGCATGATGGACCGGGCGGGCCGCTTGATGATGAAGGCCGCCCGCGATCTGGCCCGCGAAGTGGACACGAGGCGCACCCCATGAAGCGATCCCTGTTGATCCTGGCCCTGCTGCTGGCGGGCGTGGCCGGCAGCGGCTGCTCCGTCCGGCGACTGGCCGTGAACGGCGTCACCCCCGCGCTGGACCAGTTCGTGGACGCGCTCTACGCCGAGCCCGATCCCGCCCTGGCCCGCACCGCCTTCGAGACCGACCTGCACCTGCTGCAGGGGCTGCGCCGCACGCACGACAAGCCGCGGCTGGCCGAGCTGGAGGCCATGGCGCTGACGGGCTACGGGCTGGTGTTCTGGGAAGGGCAGGACAACGAACGCGCCGGCGCGCTCTACCTGCGGGCCCGGGACGTGGGTCTGCAGCTGCTGGGCCAGGACGTGTTCGCCCTGGACGAGGAAACGTTTCAGAGCTGGCTGGCGCAGCGCAAGCCCGCCGATCTGCCCGCCCTGTTCTGGACCGCCTTTCCTTACGGCGCCTGGATGAATCTCAACCTGGATTCCCAGGAGGCCCTCTTCACCCTGCCCCGGGTGGAGGCCATGGTGACCCGCGGGCTGGAGCTGGACGAGAGCTATTTCTTCGGGGCCGGGCACCTGTTCCTGGGGGCCCTGGCCTGCACGCGGCCGCGCTTCGTGGGCGGGGATCCCGAAGCCGGGCTGGAGCGCTTCCAGGCCGCCGCCCGGCTGACGGGGCCGGATTTCCTGTTGCCCAAGCTCTTCGAGGCCCGCCACTACTGCCCGGCCACGCTGGATGAGGCGCGTTTCGACGAAATCCTGACCGCCGCCCGGGAGCGCCGGGCCGAGCTGCTGCGGCATCCCCAGGCCCTGCTCAACGCCTGGTGCCTGCGCCAGCTGGACTCGCTGGACGCCCACCGGGAAGACCTCTTCTAACCCCGGTCCCCGACAGGCTGTCGTCGCCGCCGCCGCCCCGCGGAAGGCCCGCCACATTCCTACCTTGGGCCATCAAGTCGAGGACCTTCCATGTCGCGTATCGCAGCGCTGGCGCTGCTCTGCCTGCTCACCCTGTTGGGCACGGAGAGCTGGGCCCAGACCGTCATCAAGTTCGCCACCGTGGCTCCGCGCAATTCCACCTGGATGAACATCATGGAGCAGCTGGACGCCGAGGTGCAGAAGGCCACGGCCGGCGCCGTCAAGTTCAAGTTCTATCCCGGGGGCGTGCAGGGCGACGAGAAGGATGTCATCCGCAAGATCCGCATCGGCCAGCTCCACGGCGGCGGCTTCACGGGCGTGGGCCTGGGCCTGATCCAGCCCCAGTCCCGCGTGCTGGACCTGCCCTTCCTGTTCCGCTCGCCCGCGGAAGTGGACACGGTCCTCGAAGGCCTGTTCGGCACCTTCTCCACCCTGTTCGAGGAGAAGGATTTCGTCCTGCTGGGCTGGGCCGAGGTGGGCTTCGTGCACTTCTTCACCCGGGAGCCCGTCCGCAGCCTGGCCGACCTCTCCAAGCAGAAACTGTGGATCTGGGAGGGCGACCCGCTGGCCGGCGCCTACTTCCAGGAATTGGGCCTGAAGCCCATTCCGCTGGCCCTGCCCGACGTGCTGACCAGTTTCCAGACCGGCCTGATCAACGGGGCCTACGCCTCGCCCTACGCCGCCAGCGTGCTGCAGTGGCAGTCCCGCGCGCGCTACGTCAGCGACCCGCCCATGGCCTGCGCGGCCGGCGCCGTGCTGGTCAGCCGCAAGATCTGGGACCAGATCCCCGCCGCCCAGCAGAGCAAGGTCCGCGAAATCGCGCGCCGCAAGCTGCGCCAGCTCACCCAGGCCAGCCGCAAGGACAACCAGACGGCGCTGGCCGCCTTCGCCAAGGCCGGCATCCAGCGGGTCAAGCCGCAGAGCGAGGCCGAGGCGCAGAAATTCGAGGCCCTGGGGATCCGCGTCCAGGACAAGCTGGCCGGCTCGCTTTATGACGCCAAGCTGCTGGAGAAGGCTCGCCAGCTGATCAAAGCCCGGCGCGCGCGCAAATGAAAACGCTCCTGAAGGCGCTGGCCGCCCTGCGCCGGGTGCTGGAGGCCATCGAGCTGGGGTCCCTGCTGCTGCTGCTGGCCCTGCTGCTGAGCCTGTCCTTTCTGCAGGTGATCCTGCGCCAGACCCAGTCCGGCTGGGTCTGGGCCGACGTGCTGATCCGCCACCTGGTGCTCTGGATCGGCATGCTGGGCGCCGTGCTGGCCGCCAGCCGCTCGCGGCACATCCGCATCGACGCACTGGGCCGCCTGCTCAAGGGCTGGCCCGCCCGCTGGACGGGCATGCTGCTGGACGGCCTGTCGGCCTGGATTTGCCTGCGCCTGGCCCTGGCCGCCCGGGACTTCGTCCTGATGACGCGCGAGTTCGGCGACCTGGCCGAGCCGCTGGACTGGCCCGCTTGGCCGCTCCAGGCGGTGATTCCCATCGGCTTCGCGCTGATGGCCCTGCACTTCCTGCTCAACCTGCCCCTGCGGCTGGATCCGGCCTACACGCCGGAGTCGGGCCTGCCTGTGACCATCGGTGAGGACGCCGCATGATCAGCGCGGGCCTGATCCTGGTGGCCCTGCTGGGCCTGCCGCTCTTCGTGCTGATCGCCTGGATCGCGCTGATCGCCTTCCAGGGCGCGGAGATCGACGCCTCGGCGATCATCATCGAACTCTACCGGATGGCCTCCCAGCCCGTGCTGGTGGCCATCCCGCTCTTCACCTTCGCCGGCTTCGTCATGGCCGAGTCGGGCCTGCCCCGGCGGATCATCCGCCTCTCCCACGCGGCGCTCTCGTGGCTGCCCGGCGGCCTGGCCCTGATGAGCCTGCTGGCCTGCGCGCTGTTCACGGCCTTCACGGGCGCCTCCGGCGTCACCATCATCGCCTTGGGCGGCCTGCTCTTTCCCATCCTGGTGAAGGAGGGCTACCCCGAGCGCTTCTCGCTGGGCCTGATGACCACCTCGGGCAGCCTGGGCCTGCTCTTTCCGCCCAGTCTGCCGCTGATCCTCTACGGCTTGGTGGCCGGGGTCAGCGTGGACGACCTGTTCCGTGCCGCGCTGCTGCCGGGGCTGCTGATCCTGCTGATTCTGGGCGCCTACGCCGTCTGGGTGGCGGGGCGGGCCAAGTTGCCGCGCCAGCCCTTCTCGGGCGCGGAGCTGAAGGGCGCCCTGCGCGAAGCCGCCTGGGAACTGCCCATTCCGCCGCTGGTGCTGGTCTTGATCTACGGCGGCTTCGTCACGCCCGCCGAGGCGGCGGCCGTCACGGCCGTGGTGGTGCTGGTGGTGGAGGGCCTGATCCAGCGCGAGCTGCCCTGGCGCAAACTGCTGCGGCTGGGCGGCGAGAGCATGGCCATGGTGGGCGCCGTGCTGGCCATTCTGGGCGTGGCCCTGGGCCTGACCAATTTCCTGGTGGACGCGGAAGTCCCCCAGCGCCTGCTGGAGTGGATGCAGAGCTGGCTGGGCTCGCGCGGGGCCTTCCTGCTCATGCTCAACCTGTTCCTGCTGGTGGTGGGCTGCCTGATGGACATCTTCAGCGCCATCATCGTGGTGGTGCCGCTCATCGTGCCCGTGGCGGAGAGCTTCGGGGTGAGTCCCCTGCATCTAGGCGTGATCTTCATGACGAACCTCGAGATCGGCTACCTGACGCCCCCCGTGGGCCTGAACCTCTTCCTGGGCAGCTACCGCTTCCAGCGCCCCGTGCTGGAGTTGTATCGCGCCTCGCTGGTGTTCCTGCTGCTGCTGCTGCTGGCCCTCGCTCTGGTGACCTGGGTTCCCTGGCTGTCCCTTTGGGGCGTGGGAGGAACATGAAGATCCAGCGGCGCGCTGTCTGGCTGACCCTGCTGCTGCTGGGGACGGCCCTGCTGGCCTGGGCCTATCAGGGCCCCCTGCAACACGGTCTGGACCTCTGGACCGCGGGCCGCACGGGGGAGGCCCTGGCGGAATTCAAACGCCTGGAGGCCACGGATGCCAGCGGGCTGGCCCGCCTCAACCGGCTGGTGCTGGAGGGCGAGCAGGCGCTGGGCGGCAGCGATGCCCAGGCCCGGCAGCGCTCGCTGCTCAAGGTCGCGGGCGAGCTGGCGGCCCTGGCCAATGGTCCGCAGAAGAGCAACGCCTTGTATCACGCCGGACGCTTCGCCCTGGCCGGCGGGGACGCAGCCCGCGGCCTCAAGTGGCTGGAGCAGGCCTACCGCCAGCAGCCCAAGCGCCAGGTGCCGGCCAACCGCCTGCTGCAGGCCCTGCTCAATGGCAAGGATCTGAACCGTCTGCGCGAGACGGCCGGGCACCAGGTGGAGCTGCGGCCGGACAATCCCTTCGCCTGGTACGCCCTGGGCGAAGCCGAGCGGCGCGGGGGCATGCCCAAGCGCGCCCTGGTGAGCTGGAATCGCGGCATCGAAGTCTTTCCCCTGCGGCCCATGCTGGAGTCCGCCATCGCCCTGGCCCACAAGCAGGGCCGGACGGATCTGGCGCGGGCCTGGCTGGAGACGCTGCGCACGCGCTACGGAACAGCCTCCAGCGGGAAATCCCTGGCGGCCTGGAGCGACTCGCTGGGTCTGGCGGCCACCTGGGCCAGCCTGCCGCCGGAGCAGGACTCCAAGCGCTACGCCGACCGCTTCCCCGAGTTCTTCCCGGTGGGTCGCGAGTGGACCTACAAGGTGCGCTACGGCATCATCCCGCTGGGGCAATTGAAAGTGGGTGTGCGGCGGCGGGACGAGATCCAGCGCGGCGGCGCCAAGCAGGAGGCCTGGCGCGTCTACTACAAGATCGACAGCAACCCGGCCTACCGGATGATCATCGACCTGCACGACGTGTACGAGGCGCTCATCCCCTCCCACTGCCTGCACAGCGCCGAGTTCGTGCTGCGCGCCCGGGAGGGCAACCAGCGCTCCGACCGGGTCTACTCCTTCGACTACGAGAACATGCGCTTCCTGGCGCGGGGCTACCACGCCGACGGCGACGTGTTCCGCGAGGAGCTGCCGCTGGCCCGCCAGGTCTTCGACGGGCTCAGCCTGCTCTACGCCGCGCGGCGCATGGTGCGGGAGGGGCGCTACGGCACGGTGCTGACCATCGTGGACGAGGAAGTCCACCGCACCACCATCCAGTACGACGGCCGCGGCCAGGCCCGCATCCAGGGCAAGGCGCGCAAGGTGGTCAATGTGCACGGCAAGGCGGACTACCAGGGCATCGCCGGCCTGACGGGCGAATTCTGGGGGCAGTTCAGCGATGACCGCGAGGCGCTGCCGCTCTCGGCGCGCTTCCAGATCAAGCTGGGGAAGATCAGCATGGAACTGGACGAGGTGGCCGATGGCGTCGCCCGTTGAGTGGTTCTCCGGCCGCTGGCTGAGCCTGGAGGAGGCCCGGGACTGGCGCGCGGACCTGCGCCTGCTGGGAGGCCGGCTGGTGTTCACCAACGGGGTCTTCGACCTGCTGCACGCCGGGCACGCCCGCTATCTGGCCCAGGCGCGGGCCCAGGGCGACGCCCTCTTGGTGGGGCTCAACAGCGACGCCTCCGTCCGCCGGCTGGGCAAGGGACCCGAGCGGCCGCTGATGCCGGAAGCGGACCGGGCCGCGCTGCTGCTGGCCCTGCGCGCCGTGGACGCCGTGGTCCTGTTCGACGAGGATACACCGCTGACCCTGATCCAGGCCCTGGAGCCCGACGTGCTGGCCAAGGGCGCGGACTACGCCCTGACGGAGATCGTGGGCGCGGCGGAGGTGCTGTCCCGGGGCGGCCGGGTGGAGCGCATTCCGTTCCTGGAAGGCCGCAGCAGCACGTCCCTGCTGGAGAAACTGCGCCGTTCCCCGGACGGCCAACGGACGGAATAGGGCCGGCGGGTCCAGCTTGGGCCGGCGGAGTCCGGATCTTGAACAGCTTTGTGCAGGATCGGGCACCCTGGACGCAGGGCCACTAGTCAAACCGTTGATGGACAACCTTCTCACTTCTGGCACAATCTTCGCTCATCAGCTTGCCAGCAAGATCAAACTGATTCAGAACCAGCCCATCCAACCGTGCACCACGCAAAGGTGTGCTGGCCGTTCAGGTGCAATGCCAAAGACGGGTCTGAATGCGAGAAGGTTGTCGGTCTTGGTTGCTAATTCAAAAAGCCGCCTGCTTGGGCGGCTTTCTTTTTGCCCCCCGCGCTGATACTCCACCACAGAGGCACAGAGGCACAGAGATTGAACTGCCTGGGTTGGGGGTGACGCGTTCGAGTGTCTGTTTGAGCACTAAGGCTCGAAGGCACGAAGCGGGTGATGGGGCGGTTGGCGTGGCCCTTCGACACAGAGTCACAGAGTCACCGTGTGATCGTGAGACCTGGGGGTCAAAGGTAGATTGAGGTGAAGCCCGGTAGGGCTGAACCAGAACCTGGGTGAAGCCGTCAGGCGAACCAACTACCTGGAGGCAGGAAGAGTCTGCCTCGGCCGTCTGTCCGACGGCAGCCGTGAGGCTGCCTAGTTACGGCCGCTGAGAAAAAGCGCCTCTTTGGCTCCACCTTTCTGGCGCCAGCAGAAAGGTGGAAAACAAGGGTTCCCGGCCAAACCGGGATCAAGCGGTGCCAGGCCGGTGCCAGGTCGGTGCCAGGCCGGTGCCAGGCCGGTGCCGGGCCGGTGCCAGGCCGGTGCCAGGCCGGTGCCAGGCCAGTGCCAGGCCGGTGCCAGGCCGGTGCCAGGCCGGTGCCAGGCCGGTGCCAGGTCGGTGCCAGGTCGGTGCCAGAGCCGTGTCCATTTCTGGCGCCAGCAGAAAGGTGGAAAACACGGTTCCCGGCTGCCGCCGCGATGGCGTGCAATTGGCGTGGCATGCCCCCATCCCATCGCGCCCCGGCGTTGCCGGGTCGCGCCTTCCCCCGCGGGGCGCGAGGGAAGGGAAGTGGCTTCGCCTCGCAATTGTCATGGGATCCCCCGGTCAAGCCGGGAGATGGCGGGATGAAAGGCGCTGCAGGCGCGCTGCCCTTGACACACGCAGGGGCGGCTCCGAAATTGGGGCTGCGTCCGCGCGTGTGATGAAAGGCGGATGCCCTGGGCCAATCAGCCAATAGGAGCCATCATGCTCGCCTCGTATCCCGTTCCGATTCCCTATAACGAACCCGTCCGCGCCTATGCGCCGGGCAGCCCCGAACGCGCCGCCATCCAGGCCAAGCTGAAAGAAATGCGCAGCCAGGTGATCGACATCCCCTTGCTGATCAACGGCGAGGAGATCCACACGGCCGTGCGCCGCGACGCCGTGATGCCGCACCAGCACGGCCACGTGCTGGCCCATTGCAGCCTGGCCGATCCCGAGCTGGCGCAGAAGGCCATCGACGGAGCGGAGCAGGCCCGGGTGGCCTGGGCCGAGCTGCCCTTCCGCGCCCGGGCGGCGGTCTTTCTGCGCGCCGCCGACCTGCTCTGCGGCAAGTACCGCGACGAGGTCAACGCGGCCACCATGCTGGGCCAGTCCAAGACCGTCTACCAGGCCGAGATCGACGCCGCCTGCGAGCTGGCGGACTTCTGGCGCTTCAACGTCTACTTCGCCCAGCAAATCCAGGACATCCAGCCCATCAGCTCGCCCGGGATGTGGAACCGGCTCGAGTACCGCGGGCTGGAAGGGTTCGTCTTCTGCGTCAGCCCCTTCAACTTCAGCTCCATTGGCGGCAACCTGCCCACCAGTCCGGCGCTGATGGGCTGCTCGGCCATCTGGAAACCGGCCACCACGGCCATTTACAGCAACTGGGTGATCATGAAGGTATTGCGCGAGGCCGGCCTGCCCGCGGGCGTGATCCAGTTCCTGCCCTTCCCGGGCGGTTCCTGCAGCGACGTGATTTTCAACAGCAAGCACTTGGCCGGCATTCACTTCACGGGTTCCACCGGCGTGTTCAACGACTTCTGGCGCCTGATCGGCGAGCGGATGGACACCTACAAGAGCTACCCGCGCATCGTCGGCGAGACCGGCGGCAAGGACTTCATCTTCGCCCACTCCAGCGTGGACGTCAAGCAGCTGGCCACGGCCGTGGTGCGCGGCGCTTTTGAGTACCAGGGCCAGAAGTGCTCGGCGGCCAGCCGCGGCTACTTCCCGCGCAGCATCTGGCCGGCCCTGAAGGACGAGCTGTTCGCCCAGCTGAAGCAGGTGAAAATGGGCGACGTGGAGGACTTCACGAACTTCGTCGGCGCGGTGATCGACAAGGGTGCCTACAAGTCCATCAAGGCCTACATCGTCCACGCCCAGGCCGCGCCCGACGCGGAGGTCATCTGGGGCGGCGGCTGCGACGATTCGAAAGGCTACTTCATCGAGCCCACGCTGATCCAGACCACCAACCCGCACTTCAAGAGCCTGGAGGAGGAGATCTTCGGGCCGGTCTTCACGTTCCTGGTCTACGAGGACGACCAGTACGAAGAGACCCTGCGGCTGGCGGACCAGACCAGCGAGTACGCCCTGACCGGCGCGGTGTTCGCCCGGGACCGCGACGCCGTGGAGCTGGCCAACCACATCCTGCGCAACGCCGCGGGCAACTTCTACATCAACGACAAACCCACCGGCGCCGTGGTGGGCCAGCAGCCCTTTGGCGGGGCGCGCAAGTCCGGCACCAACGACAAGGCCGGCAGCTTGTTCAACCTGCTGCGCTGGGCCAGCGTGCGCACGGTCAAGGAGACCTACGACGCGCCGCGGCACTTCGGCTATCCCTTCCTGGGGCCCGACGCCTGAGCGCTTCGCCGATCCGACTACGTCAAGGGGCGCCTGCGGGCGCCCTTTGTTTGTCCGCCGCGGTCCAGTGCCCTCGTGGCGGATTGTTCAATCCCCGGCATTTCCTTCGGGCTAGGTGGAACAGACGCGAAGAAAGAGGCGCTGGCGTGAAGGAATCGCCACTGGCTGTCCGTGGCACAGCCTTTGCGTGGAACGGTACGTTCATCAAAATCAACCCAAGACCAGGAGCCCCTCCATGAAGAGAATCCTCTGGATCCTGCTGCTGCTCGTGGCCAGCTTGGGCGCCCGCGCCCAGCAGTGCGACACCATCGCCTACCACGACGGCTACGCGGCGACCTTCACGTCCTCCTTCCCGCTGGTTTCCGGCACCAACAACTTCACCAAGGTGGCCTACTACATCGATCCGGCCGCCGCCGGCGCGCTGACCTTCATGCGCCTGCAGTTCTACAACAACAACCTGGCCCCCGTCGTGGGCCACAACGGCACCCTGCGCGTCTGGGTCCACGGCGACAACGCCGGCGAGCCCGGCAGCGTCGTGGCCGGACCGGTGGACTTCAACGCCGCCCCCTTCGCCGCCGTCTACGGGACCTGGGACCAGGTCAACCTGGCCGGCCTGGGCTACAGCTTCACCGGCGGCGTGCCCTTCCACGTGGTGTGGGAATTCATCCCCTCCACCGCGGGCCACAAACTGGCCGTCGTGGGCGTGACCGGCACGGGCGCGGCCTTCGGCAACCAGATGTTCAACCAGGGCGCCGTCCCGCCGGCCTGGGGTTGGTGGTTCACGGGTCGCGGCGACCTGATCCAGCAGGTGGGCCTCTGCTACACGGTGACGCCTCCCGGCAACCTGGAGCTGGCGGACCTGGACGTGGACATGGGCCGCGTGGAAGTGGGCCAGTCCCTGACGGAGACCTTCACGGCCACCAACACCGGCGGCATGAACACCACGGTGACGGGGATCAGCGTGACCAATCCGGCGCTCTACAGCGCGACCATCGCCGGCCTGCCCGTGGTGCTGGCCCCCGGCCAGAGCGTGGACTTCAGCCTGAGCTTCCAGCCCGGCGCCAACGTGATCTTCCGCGACACCACCTCGGTGGACATCAGCTGGACGAGCAACGCCGTGGCCCACAGCAGCCAGTTCTTCGCCATCGCAGGCAGCAGCGAGGGCACGCTGACCAACGACTGGTCGGGCGCCCCGGAGGAACTGGACTGGTTCATCAGCGCCGACGGCGACACGTCCTACGCCGGCGCCTACTGGCAGCTGTTCTCGGGCGGGCTGAACCGCAGCTTCCCCCTGGCCGGCCACCGCTACACGGCCGAGGGCGACACGGCGTCGTCAGAACTCTACACCCTGCTGGAGAATCCGCTGGGCGACGACCTGACCCTGCGCTACGCCTACACCCAGAACTATCCGGATGACACCGTGCAGCACGCCCTGCTGGTCTACGGCGTGGAGGGCGGCAACCTGAACTACCTCTACGGCTTCGACGTCAGCACCTACACCCAGGGCGCGCCCGTCTGGGCCCACCTGACGGCCCAGCTGGACAGCCTGCCCGACTCGGTGGCCGTCAGCTTCTACTACGGCGGCAGCTATGCCGACGACTGGTTCATCGACGACGTGGAGCTGATTCGCTCCTGCACGCCGATCCAGATCAGCATCCTGCAGCAGGGTGGCAACGTGGTCGTGGGCTGGGAGCCCTTCGCCGGCGAGACCGTGCGCATCCTGCGCTCGGCCGACGCCTACGACTTCAGCGGCGCCAGCGTGGTGGCCAGCGAGTCCTCCAGCGTGGGCGACGTGACCCTGCCCGCCACGGGCAGCCAGTGGTTCTACCGCGCCGTGCGCGATTGCGTCCCCGTGGTCGAGGCCCCGGCCAGCGCCCTGCGCCGGCTGGACGGGCATCCGGACGGCATCCGTTCGCGCCGGCTGGAGGAGCTGCTTCCCGCCCGGCACTCGGCGGACCGCGAGCTGCGCATCCTGCCCGCGGAGCGCACCCAGCGGCAGCTCCCGGTGCGCGGCCGCTGATTCACCGGGCCCTCGCCGGTCCCTGAGCCGTTCTTTCGACACGCCCGCGGCCTGGCTGCGGGCGTGTCTGCTTTCTGGTCTGGGCCGGGACCTCGGCCCCGCGCGGCCAGCCGCCGCCCAGGGACCGGAAGTGGCCGCCACCAGCGGGCGACACCCGCCGGATTTCGAACAGCCAGCACGCAAGAACCGACAATCGTCACTTTTTATTGTGAATAAAGAGTCATAAAATTGCGGTTATAATAAGCAGAATTCCTGATTCAGATACTGCTACTGTGGCATAGGAATTGCCGGTCGGTGTTTGGCGGGATCCTTGAATCTGCGCCAGTGAACTGGAACGACTCGTCACAGCTTTCTTCACCACACATTTACGGAGGAATCGCATGAAGAAGCTTCTATTGCTTGGCTTGTGTATTAGTACCGTCGTGGTTGCCTTTGCAGCCAACGGCGGAGTCACGACACAGGCCGGTGCTTCCCTTGCCGCCGCGGCGCCCCTCAAGCTGGCCCCGGGCCAGACCGAGGACGAGGCCCTCTATCTGCAGCTGAAGCGGACGGGTCGGCCCATTCCGGCCTGGCTGAGCCTGAACGTCAACGGACCGACCGCGCCGGCCGACGGCGCGCGGCAGGGGGGCGATTTCGCCTCCAACGCCCTGGCGATTCCCTCCCTGCCCTACAATGACTCGGGCACCACGGTGGGCTACGGCAGCGAGATCGGCAACACGGCTCCGGACGTGTTCTACGGCCTGAACGTGGCCGCCACGACCACGGTCACCGCCAGCTTGTGCGCCACCACTCCTTCCTGGGACGCCTACCTGCGCATTTACACCAACGTGGCCGGCGTGCCCGGCACCCAGGTGGCTTCCAGCGACGACGCCTGCGGGCTGCTGCCCGAAATCGCCGGGCAGGTGCTGGCCCCGGGCGATTACTTCATCATTGTGGAGGGCTACGGTTCCAACGCCGGTGCCTACACGCTGGACGTGAGCTCGGCGGGCGGCAACCCCTGCGACACCTATGCCGTCGTCAACCTGGGCGACATCTCCGCCGCGAACTATGACAACACCTTCACCACGGCGGGCGCCCCCACCGTCTACGGCAACAGCGCGCCGGACATCGGCTACGATTTCACCGTGTCGGAGGCGGGGGACTATTTCTTCTCCACCTGCTACACCAACACGCTGTTTGATTCGGATTTCTATCTGCTGAGCACGAATCCCTGCGCGGCCGTTCCCACTCAGCTGCAATACGTGGATGGCTCCTGCACGGGTGGCGGCGATTCGTACAACGCCAACGCCATCTGGACGCTGACCCCGGGCAGCTACCACCTGGTGGTGACCTGCTACTACGCCGGCACCAGCGGCTCGGGTCGGCTGACCGTTGAACAGCAGGCCCCCTGCGTGCCCTATGATTGCACGGACGTGCCGCTGGAGGGCGAGGCTTATTACACGGACACGGACGTCACCAACGGCGGCTGCAACATGGGCACGCCGGAATACGGCACGCTGAGCTGCGGCGACGAGCTGTGCGGCAACTTCCACACCTTTTATAGTTCGGTGGATTTGCAGGACAGCCGGGACATGGACTGGTTCCAGTTCTCCATGACCCAGAACGCCCCGGTCACCTTCACGGCCAACAGCTGCGCCAATGGCTACAACATGTGGGTGTTCGCCGACGACAACTGCCTGCTGGCCACCCAGTACGGCTTCGCCACCGGCCCCGCGGGCGATCTTAGCCTGACCACGCCCTGTCTGCCGGTGGGCAACTACCTGTTCGTCATCGCGCCCTCCGGCTACACCAACGTGCCGATCGAGACTGGCTATCACGTGAGCATGACTTGCGGCACGGTCTGCGACCTGGCGCCCAACATCACGCACTCGTGTCTGGAGGACCAGGAGAACGCGGGTCCGTGGACGGTCAGCGCCACCGTGACCGACGACTTCGGGTTGACCAGTGTCGGACTGAACTACGCCGTCAACTCCGGCGCCTACTCCACTGTGGCCATGACCCACATGGGCGGCGGCGTCTACGAAGCCGCCATCCCCAACCAGGCCAGCGGCTCCTACGTGGAGTACTACATCGAGGCCCTGGACACGGGCAGCAACCTGACCAGTTTCGGCACCTGCTATTTCGACGTGGTGGACTGGACTCTGGCCCCGCAGAGTCTGGCGGCCAGCGACGGCCTCTTCGGCAGCGTGGTGCTGACCTGGGACTATCCCGCCGCCCCGCCGGCCCTCGAAGCGCTGGTGGAATCCGGCCTGAGCAAGGAAGAAGCCCTGGCCGAGCTGGCCCGGGTGGATGCCGAGCGCGTGTTCGCGGGCTACAACGTGTATCGCGACGACGTCGTCATCGGCACGGTGCCCAGCTTCTACACCCTGACCTACACCGATGTCCCGCCGGCCTTTGGCACGGTCTACAGCTACCGCGTGACGGCCCTCTGGACCAGCGGCGAATCCAATTCCTCCAACGCGGACACGGGCTTCATGCTGGCCCCGCCGACCCAGGGCGGACCGGATGCCTTCGGCTACCGCTGGATGAACAGCGACGATCCCAGTGGCGACGTGAGCTACTCCTTCACGGACATCAGCGCGGCCCCGGGTGCCGTCCTGCACAGTTTGACGGACGACAGCTTCGCCCAGGTCAGCCTGCCCTTCGCTTTCCCCTTCTATGGTGTGAACCACACCGAGATCTTCGTGGGCAGCAACGGCGTGTTGGGAGTTGGCGCCGGCGTCTCGACCTACACCAACACGGCCCTCCCTGACGCCGCGACCCCCAACAACATGATCTGCGCGTTCTGGGATGACCTCTATCCCCCCACGGGCGGCACGATCCACTCCCTGGTGGACGCCGGCGCCAGCACGCTGACCGTGCAGTACACGGGCATTTTCCACATCAGCGACAGCGTCACGCCCTACACGTTCCAGGTCGTGCTGCACGCTGACGGTTCCTTCTTCGTGAACTACTTCGACATGCAGGGCAGCGTGGCCAGCGCCACGGTGGGCCTGGAAAATGTCGACGGCAGCGTCGGTCTGCAGGTGAACTACCTCGGTTCCGGCGGCCGCATCGGTGACAACTTGAGCGTGCGCTTCAGCCTGGTTCCGCCCTGCGACGTGGCCACGGGCCTGGAGATCTCCGTGTCGGCCGGCGACGCCATTCTGAATTGGAACGACGTGGGCGGCGCCAGCGGGTACAAGGTCTACGGCGCCACCGATGGCTACGGCCCCTTCACCTTGTTGGGCACCGTGGTGGGGTCGGCTTATGTGGACAGCGGCGCCCAGGCCGCGGGCCGCAGGTTCTACCAGGTGACCACGACCTGCGCCGAGTAGGTGCTCGTCATCAACGGGTCTGGTGCGGCTGACGGGAGGAGCGGGTTTCCGCGCGGCTCGCGACGAAGCGCGCTCGGCGGATCCTGAACACGACGCGGACTCCGGGCCAACACCGGAACCAGGCCGCTGAACCCTGAGGTTCGGGCGCGCCTGCCAGCCAACAACCCCTCGACACGCCCGCGGCCTGGCCGCGGGCGTGTCTGCTTTTTCAGGGCGGGCAGGTGCGGAAGGCAAGCTCAACCGACGTGGGAGAACAGGCTCTGTTATGGTTTCCAAAGCTGGCGGGCGCCTGTCGGATTTTGAACAATCGCCGCCCAAGACTCGACACGTGAGCTTTCCGTTAAGAGAATGGACAGCCCACATCCGCCTTGTCAGTAAATTATCAACTGCGATTAGCGGGCCTTTTGAGTGGCATAATTGTTGCCCGCTGGCCTGCGGGCGGAGTCTGACAGCTGCCCCAACTTGAACTTGAACGACCTGTCTCAGCTTTCTTCAACCCACACTTACGGAGGATTCGCATGAAGAAGCTTGTCTTGTTGGGCTTGTGTTTGAGCACCGTCGTGGTCGCCTTTGCGGCCGGCGGCGGGGTTTCCGCACAAGCGGGTGCTTCTGTTTCCGCGACGGCGCCCCTCAAGGTGGCTCCGGGTCTGTCGGATCAGGAGCTGTACCTGCAATTGAAGCAAGCCGGCCAGCACATTCCAGCTTGGCTGGACCTGCGGATCAACGGCGTGCCGCAAGCGGGCGACGGCTCGCGCCAGGGTGGCGACTTTGCCTCCAACGCCCTGGCGATTCCCGCCCTGCCGTACACGGATTCAGGCACGACGGTGGGCTACGGCAGTGAGATCGGCAATGCGGCCCCGGACGTGTTTTATGGGCTGAGTCTGGGCTCCACGTCCACCATCACCGCCAGCATGTGCGCCACCAACCCCTCCTGGGACTCCTACCTGCGCATCTACACCAACGTGGCCGGCGCGCCGGGCACCCAGGTGGCGAGCAGCGATGACGCGTGCGGCGTGCTGTCCGAAATCGCCAGCCTGGTCATGAGCCCGGGCAACTACTTCATCATCGTGGAAGGCTACAGCTCCTACAGCGGCGCCTACACGCTGAGCGTGACCTCCTCGGGTGGCAACCCCTGCGACACCTATGCCCCCACCACGGTCAGCCTGCCCACAACGGTCACGGGCAACAACACGGGCCTGTCCAGCGTCGTGGGCGGCGCGGGCGGCGACGCCGGCTACGAGTTCACGGTTCCGGCGGGCTGGTACTCCTTCAGCTCCTGCAATCCGGGGACGGCCTACGCGGCGGACCTTTACCTCTACAGCGGCAATCCCTGCGACGGCGGCACGCTGGTGACGTCGAACACCTACTTCTACTGCGAAGCGGGTGGCAGCACGGATGCGGCGGTGATTCCGGCCATGCAACTGCAGGCGGGCACCTACCAGCTGCTGGTCTCCAACACCGGCTCCAGCACGGGCGCCTTCGAGGTCTCCCTGAACATGGAGGAGAGCCCCTGTGACGCCTATGTCGTGACCAACCTGGGCGACATCTCTGGCACCACCTACAACTCGACCTTCAGCACGGTGGGCAGCGGCAACGTCTACGGCAACACGTCGCCGGACATCGGCTTCGACTTCACCGTCAGCCAGGCCGGGGACTATTTCTTCTCCACCTGCTATCCCACCACCACCTTCGACTCCGACTTCTACCTGCTGAGCACCAATCCCTGCACGGGCACGCCCACGGAGATCGCCTACGTGGACGGCAGCTGCTCGGGCGGCGGCAGCAGCTGGAACGCCAACATGACCTGGGCGCTGACTCCGGGCAGCTACCATCTGATCATCACGCATTACAGCGCCGGTCTGACGGGCTCGGGCCTGTTCACCATCGAGCAGGTGGGCCTCTGCACGCCCGTGGACTGCACGGGCCTGCCCACGGAAGGCGAAGCCTATTACACGGGGAACGACGTCACCAACGGCGGCTGCAATTCCACGCCCAACGTCACCAGCCCGCTGGCTTGCGGCGACGAGTGGTGCGGCACCATCTTCACCTTCGTCAGTGACAGCAGCGGCCTGGACAGCCGGGACACGGACTGGTATTCCTTCACCTTGACGGACAGCCAGCCGGTCACCTTCAACGTCTCCTGCTGCGTCGACACCTACATCGACATTTTCACCTACGACTGCGTGGACGCTTTCACGTCCTACGGTTCGGACACGGGCGTCGGCAACTTGAGCGTCACCACGGCCTGCCTGCCCGCCGGCACCTACTATGCCTTCGTCGCCACCAGCGGCTTCACGGGCGTGCCCGCGGAAGAGAATTATCGCGCCTCCTTCACCTGCGGTGCGGTCTGCGACCTGCCCCCGGCCATCACCCACACCTGCCTGGGCGACCAGGAGAACGAGGGTCCCTGGACCGTCAACGCCACCATCACGGATGACAACGGCGTGACCGGCGCCACCCTGTATTACGCGCTGAACTACGGCACCTACATGACCGTGGCCATGACCAACATGGGCGGCGACGTGTATGAGGCAGCCATCCCCGCCCAAGTGAACGGCACGGTGGTTGGCTATTACATCCAGGCTGTGGACGGCGTGAACACCGTCACCACCAGCACGTGCTACTTCGACGTGGTGGACTGGACCCTGGCTCCCCAGACTTTGGTGGCGACGGATGCCAACTTCGGCAACGTGACCCTGACCTGGGGCTATCCCGCGGCCCCGCCGGCTTTCGAGGCGCTGGTGGCCTCCGGCCTGAGCAAGGAAGAGGCCCTGGCCGAGCTGGCCCGGGTGGATGCCGAGCGCGTGTTCGCGGGCTACAACGTGTACCGCGACGACGTCCTGGTGGGCACGGTGGCCAGCTTCTACACGCTGACCTACATCGATGTCCCGCCGGCCTTCAACACGGCCTATGACTACCGCGTGACGGCCCTCTGGACCAGTGGCGAATCCCTTTCCTCCAACGTGGACTCGGGCATGATGCTGCCTACGCCCACCCAGGGTGGCCCGGACGCCTTCGGCTATCGCTGGATGAACAGCGACGACCCCAGCGGCCAGGTGAGCTATTCCTTCACGGACATCAGCGCCACAGGCACGGCGGTCACCCTGTCGGATGACAATTCCGTCGGACCCTTCGCCCTGGGCATCCCCTTCAGCTTCTACGGTGTGGCCCAGACCGACCTCTACATCGGCAGCAACGGCGCCGTGAGCTTCGGCGCCGGCGTCAGCAGCCTGAGCAACACGATCCTGCCGGACGGCTTTACGCCCAACAACCTGATCGCCGCCTTCTGGGACGATCTGGCCCCGCACTACGTGGGCTCCACCGTGCATTACCTGTCCGACGTGGCCAACGGCCGCTTCATCGTGCAGTATCACGTGCCGGCCTACGGCAGCATCGAGCCATACACCTTCCTGGACTTCCAGGTGGTGCTCTACGCCGACAACAGCATCCGCGTCAACTACCTGAACCTGGTGGAGACGGATGTTGCGGAAGCCACCACCGGCATCGAGAACGCCGACGGCACCATCGGCCTGCAGGTGAACTACAATGGCAGCGGCGGCCGGCTGGGTGACCTGCTGAGCGTGCGCTTCAGCCCGGTTCAGCCCTGCGACGTGGCCACGGGCCTGGTGATCACCATGTCCGCCGGCGACGCCAACCTGGATTGGGACGCCGTGGGCGGCGCCTCCGGGTACAAGGTCTACGGCGCGACGGATGGCTACGGTCCCTTCACCCTGCTGGGCACCGTGGTGGATTCGGCCTTCGTGGACAGCGGCGCCCAGGCCGCGGGCCGCACGTTCTATCAGATCGTGAGCGTCTGCGACTAGTCGCCCCGCCCCGATTCTTGTCCCATTCGCCAGCCCTCGTTCTTCGGAACGGGGGCTGGCCTTTTTTCAGCCAAACTGAATCTCAGTGGCCTTTCGGCCGATCAACTACAAGTCCTTGGCCCCATCCAAAGCTGAATCTGGGTTCGGCTGTCCAACTTCCGTCACTTGGGACACTGGCTGGGAGCGGGTCTGCCCTCCTTTTTGGAATAAAGCGCGAAGGAAGTCCGAGGGCGGACGCAAGTTGTGTTGGCAAATGGCCTTAACCCCATGTGGAGCCAAGTTTGCAGGAGATTCGGGGTCCGATGTGCGCGCACCGCGCCGCCGGCCCGAAGCCCCTTTCAATAGATGACCAGGAAGCGTCCCGGTCCAGTTGTCACCTGCGGAACCTCGACACCCCTTTTTCGGAGGATTTATGAAGCGATGGTTGACCTTGGCTGGCAGCGTGGTTCTTGCTGCGGCCCTCACAGCCGGCGCCGCCTCGGGCGGTCCGGACTCCGGCGGTTACATCTGGAAGGACAACGTCGAATCCGGCGGGCCCGCCGTGAGCTTCGTCGACATCACCACGGTGGGAACCAACCTGGGCCTGGTGTCTGACGACGCCGGCTCGCCGGCCATCACCCTGCCGTGGAGCTTCAACTACTACGGCGCCCCCCGCACGACGATGTATGTCTGCAACAACGGCCATCTGAATTTCGCGGCGGCCAGCACGGCGTACAGCAACGCCAACCTGCCGGCCAGCGGCGCGCCCAACTTCGCCATTTACCCCTTCTGGGACGATCTGAGCACGGCGGCCACGACTCCGGGTCACGGCTCGGTCTGGACCTACCATGATGTGGACAACAACCGGTTCATCATCGAGTGGTTCGAGATCGGCAAGACGACCGACACGCCCAACGGCTTTTTCAAGACCTTTGAAGTCATCCTCTACCCGGGCGATCTGGGCATCACCACCGACGATTACGTGGTCATGCAGTACGGCACCATGGCCGGCACGCTGAACAGTGCCACCGTGGGCATCGAAGGCGCCGGCACGGCGGGCACCGCCCTGGCGGTGACCTACAACGCCACGGGACGGCCGGTGCAGAGCAACACGGCCATCAAGTACTGGATCCAGACCGGCGACGAACTGGGCCCGACCTTCACCCACACGCCGCTGACCACCAGCGAGAACGCCGGCCCCTTCACGGTCAACGCGAACATCAGCGACGCCACCGGAGTGGTGAGCGCCGATCTCTATTATCGCGCCAACGGCGGCGCCTGGACCAGCGTGGCCATGACCCCCGGCACCCCGCCGGCCTTCAGCGCCAGCATCCCCGCCCAGCCCCTGGGCGCCACGGTTGAGTACTATCTGACGGCGGCGGACCCGGTGCCCAATACCAGCACCAGCAGCACCTGGACCTTCGCGGTGCAGGACTACACCCAGCCTCCGCAGACCTTTACCGCCTCCGACGACCAGACCGAGCGCGTGGTGCTGGCCTGGACGGCTCCGGCCTGGGTGCACACCCTGGCCCTGGGCGCGCCCTCTGACGAGCCGCGCTTCGAGGACTTCCTGCCCCTGAGCGGCAGCAAGGACGAGGCCTACCAGGCCTGGCAGGCGGCGCTGGCCCAGTGGCAGGGCGAGTTGCAGGGCTCCGACCGCGCCTTCGTCAACTACAAGATCTATCGGGACGCGGTCCTGCTCACCACCACCACGTCGCTCACCTACACGGACCTGACTGCCGTGGTGGGCACCACCTACACCTACGGCGTCACGGCGGCCTTCACGGCCAACGAGTCCAGCATGGCCACCGACTCGGGCGTGGCCCAGCCGCGGCCCACCACGGGTGGTCCGGACGCCTTCGGGTATACCTGGATCAACAGCCTGGACCCCTCCGGCACGCCCATCAACTGGGTGGACATCTCCACCACGGGGACGGAGATCACGACCTTCACTGATGACAACTACACGGCCGCCCTGCCCCTGGGGATCAACTTCCCCTTCTACGACGCCGTGCAGACCCAGGTGTACGCCACCTCCAACGGCGTGCTCACCTTCAACGCGTTGACCACGTCCTATGCGTTCAACGTGGAGATTCCGACAGCGGCCGTGCCCAACAACCTCATCGCGTTGTATTGGGACGACCTGGCGTACACGGCCGGCACCAGCCATGCCTATTATCTGGCGGACCCGGCAAACGACAGGTTCATCTTCCAGTTGACCAACGTGCGCAAGTACAGCGCCTATTCCCCGATCATCTCTGTTCAGGCGATCTTGTATGAGTCCGGCGACATCCTCCTGCAGTATCTCAATGTGGACGAGACGGCAGCCGCGATGAACGACCAGACCATCGGGATCGAGAACAGCACGGGCGCGGTGGGTCTGCGGGTCCGCTACAACACCCTGGGCGGCAGCCTGCAGGACAACATGACGGTCTTCATCGATCGGCCCGCCGGCGATGTGGTGGCCCCGAGCATCGCGCACACCCCGCTGGGCAACACCGAAGACACGGTCAACCCCTACACCGTCACGGCTGACATCACCGATTCCGAGAGCAACGTCGCCAGCGCCACCCTGTACTATCAGGTCAACGGTGGCGGCTACCTGTCCGTGCCCATGACGGCCGGCATGCCGCCCGCCTGGTCGGGCCAGATTCCGGCCCAGGCCGCGGGCAGCGACGTGCAGTACTACATCACGGCCACGGACACGGCGGTTCCGGCCAACTCCGGCACCAGCGCCACCTGGGCCTTCAGCGTGGTGGACATCAGCCTGGCCCCCACCGGCCTGACGGCGTCCGACGGCCTGCTGGACCAGGTGAACCTGGCCTGGACGGCGCCGGCCTGGGCCGTGGCCATGTTCGGCGAGCCGGCTCCCGAGCCGCGCTTCGAGGATTTCCTGCCCCTGCATCAGAGCAAGGACGCGGCCTTCGCCGCCTTCCAGACGGCCCACGCCGCCTGGCTGGCCCAGGGCGCGGAGCGCTCCTTCCTGAACTACAACATCTATCGTGACGGCGGCCTCATCGGCACCAGCGCCACCACCACCTACATCGACTATGCGCCCACCGCAGACGTCTACACCTACCACGTGACGGCGCTCTTCAACGGCGGCGAGTCCAACGCCTCCAACACGGACACGGGCTTCAAGACCCTGCGTCCCACCTCGGGCGGCCCGGACGTTTCCGGCTACAGCTGGATCAACAGCGTGGACGACGCCGGCCCCGACTACGAGTGGATCGACATCAGCGGCACGGGCACGCCCATCGCCGGCCTGACGGACGACGGCTTCACGGGTCCCTACGCGCTGGGCTTCACCATGCCCTACTACGGGGTGAACCAGACCGACGTGTTCGTGGCCTCCAACGGCTTCCTGACCTTCGGCACGGGCAACGGCTCGCTGTCCAATACGAACCTGCCCGACGCCGCCACGCCCAACAGCGTCGTCGCCCCCTTCTGGGATGACATGGGGGCTCACTACGTGGGTTCGACCATCCACTACCTGTCCGACGTGGCCAACGGCCGCTTCATCGTGCAGTGGCACGTGCCGCCCTACGGCGCCGCGTCCCCCTACACCTTCCTGGACTACCAGGTGGTGCTGTACGCGAACGGCGACATCAAGGTCAACTACTCCAACCTGATCGAGACGGACGTCTCCGAAGCCACGCTGGGCATCGAGAACAGCACGGGCACGGTGGGTCTGGCGGCGAACTACAACGGCGCCGGCAGCCGGCTGGCGGATGGCGTGACCACCTTCTTCGTCGCCCCGCTGGGTGACTGGGTGGGCCCGGCCATCGCGCACACGCCGCTGACCAACACCGAAGACGCCACCAACCCCTACACGGTGAACGCCGACATCACGGACGCCGACAACCAGGTCGCCTCCGCCACCCTGTATTATCAGGTCAACGGCGGCGGGTACCAGTCTGTGGCCATGAGCGCCGGCACCCCGCCGCTTTACACGGCCCAGATTCCGGCCCAGGCGGGCGGCAGCGACGTCATGTACTACATCGTGGCCGTTGACAACTCGGTGAACAGCAACACCACCACCAGCCCCACCTGGAGCTTCTCCGTGGTGGACTACACGCTGGCCCCGACCGGCCTGGCCGCCTCCGACGGCGGCTACGGCGACGTGCTCCTGACCTGGACGGCTCCGGCCTGGGCCGTGGCCTTCAGCAGCCCCGAGCCGCGCGTGGAGGATTTCCTGCCCCTGTTCGGTAGCAAGAGCGAAGCCGTTGCCGCCTTCCAGACGGCCCACGCGGCCTGGCTGGCCCAGGGCGCGCAGCGCAGCTTCCTGACCTACAACGTGTACCGCGACGGCGGCCTCATCGGCACCAGCGCCGTCACCAACTACACGGACATCCCGCCGGTTGAGAGCCAGGTCTACACCTACCACGTGACGGCCCAGTTCGACGCGGGCGAGTCCGCCGCTTCCAACACGGAAACGGGTTTCTTCGTTTCCCGTCCCACCAGCGGTGGCCCGGATGCCGCCGGCTACACGTGGATGAACAGCGACGATCCCAGTGGCAACGTGACCTACAGCTGGACCGACATTAGCGCCATCGGCGATTCCCTGGACATCCAGGGGGACGACGATGTCGTGGCGGTGACCCTGCCCTTCGCCTTCCCCTTCTACGGGACGAACTACACGACGGCCAACGTCTGCACCAACGGCTGGTTGAACTTCGGCGCGTCGGCCACGGCCTACAGCAACACGGCCCTGCCCACCGCGGGCCTGCCCGATGCCACCGTGGCCGTGTTCTGGGATGACATGTACGTGCCCACGGCGGCCCCGACCGGCGCCGTGTACCAGTACAACGACGTGGCCAACAACCGCGTGATCTTCCAGTGGAACAACGTGCACCCGCTGAGCAGCAGTGCCGACCGCTTCACCTTCCAGGCTGTCCTGAAGGTGGACGGCACCATCGACATCTACTATCAGGTCGTGGCCGAGACCCAGGACGCGGATGCCACCGTCGGCATTGAGAACGCCGACGCCTCCGTGGGCCTGCAGGTCAACTTCGACGATGTGGGTGGCCGGATCGGCGACTTGCTGGCCCTGCGGATCAAGCCGCTCATTCCCTGCGGCATCCCGTACAACGCGAACGTGACCATCGCCAGCGGCAACGCGAACCTGAGCTGGGACGCCGTGGATGGCGCCGCGAGCTACAAGGTCTTCGCGGCCTCCTACGGCTACGGTCCGTTCAGCCAGATCGGCACTTCGGCCACCACGTCCTACACCGATCTCGGTGCCCAGGCCGCTGGCCACAAGTTCTACCAGATCGTGGCGGTCTGCGAGTAGCAGCCCTCCCGGTCCCAACCGACCGACCAAGCCCCCGTCCCCGTGGACGGGGGCTTTTTTGGGCCAAATCCGGTGGATGCCCGTTCCACTCGCGCGAGGACTGGAATCTGAACGAGGGTGGTCCTTTTTCCGGCCCGGTCACCATGCTAGTTTCGAAGCGGACGAGGAACGATTCGCCCAACCGTCAGGACTCACACACATGACCCTGCTAGACGGATTGCGCCTGGATCGCTCAGCTTTGTCCGGTTGGAACGGGATCCTGGGTTCGGCCGCCCTGGGTCTGGTTCTGGCCGGTGCCGTCCGGGCGGACTCCACCTGTCAACCGGTGGTGGCGCCCGACGCGGGCTGGGTGTTCGGCACCAGTGATCAAAGCCGCGCCTTCGAGCGCGCCGAGTGGTTTCAGGGCGACAGCCCGGCCACCGGGCTGCGCGTGCCCTGCCTGCAACTGCGCTATGCCGATGGCGGCTGGGCTCCCTGCCTGGATCTCCGGGTGCGGGTGCGGCTGCGCATCCATGCGGACGCCGACGGACGGCCCGGCGCGCTTCTGTTCGAGCAGAGCCTGGCCGTGATTCCCCAATCCACCGGCCAGTTCTACGGCAACGGGGCCGAACTGAAGACCCTGGTCCTGCCGCTGGATCCGGCGCTGGATTTGCAGGCGGGCTGGGTCTCCGTGCTGGGCATCGCCACCAACGGCTGCCAGCTGCTTTGGGGGAGTTCGTCCGCCGGGGACGGGGTTTCCGCCCTGAACCGCGGCACGGGCTGGGAACTGGCGGCCTATGATCTGGGCCTGTGCGTGGATTGGCTGGCGCTGGACAAGCCCGAGTTGAGCATCAGCCTGGTGGGGGAGCAGATCCATCTGGGTTGGAAGCCCGTCTCCCAGGCCCAGCGCTATCAGGTCTGGCGCGCGCAGGGCGAAGGGGAGTTTCTGCCACTGGGCCCGCCCGTCACGACGACCAGCTGGGACGAGCCCGAAGCTCTCGGCCCGCTTGTGTCACGCTACCGGGTCACCGCCCTCAATCCCTGATTCCCGCGCCGGCGGGGTTCGGGCACGGAGCCCCTTCCGTGCTATATTGGCCCCGGCCAGCGGGAGACCTGCCTTCATCTATCCCCATCGGCGGCCCGACGGCGGGCCAGGTCCGGCGCCTGCACGGTTCCGCGGCCGCGCTCCAGTCGGCGCGGCCAAGGCGGCGGAGTACGGGACACCTGGCCGCGCGCAGCGCGCTGTGGCTGGAACAGGGGGAAGGGGCGGCGGCGACCCGCGCGAAGCGGCACGAGACGGAATCAGGTGGATCAACCGAGCAATTCTGGAGGATACATGAAGCGCGATTGTCTGCAGCTCATCGACTTCACGGCGGAGGAACTGCGGGGCATGCTGGCCCTGGCCGCGGAGATGAAGGCGGAAGTGCGGCGGGGCCATTACCGGAAGCCCTTTGCCAACAAGTCCTTTGCCTGCATCTTCCACAAGCCCTCGCTGCGCACGCGGATTTCCTTCGAGGTGGGCCTGGCCCAGCTGGGCGGCAGCACGCTCTACATCACGGAGAAGGAGATCGAACTCGGCAAGCGCGAGTCCATCCACGACGTGGCCAAGGTCCTGGGCCGCTACGTGGACGCCATCCTGATCCGCACCTTCAGCCACTGCTCCGTCGAGGAATTGGCGCTGCATGCGCCCGTGCCCGTGGTGAACATGTTGACCGACCTGACCCATCCTTGCCAAGTGCTGGCGGACATCTTCACGGTCTGGGAACACAAGGGCACGGTGGACGATCTGGTGGTGACCTACCTGGGTGATGGCAACAACATGACCAACTCTTGGCTGAACTTGGCCCGGCGCATTCCGATGGAATTGCGCATCGCCACCAGCCCGGACTGTCTGCCGGATCCGGGCATCCTCAAGGCGGCCCAGGCGGAAGGGCTGTCCAAGATCGTGGTGACCGATGATCCACGCGCCGCGGCCGAGGGGGCGGACGTCCTCTACACGGACGTCTGGGCCAGCATGGGACAGAAGGATCAGGCGGAAGCCAAGGCCGGCCTGCTCAAGGCCTACCAGATCAACCAGGGACTGGTGAATCTGGCGAAGAAGGACTGCTTGGTGATGCACTGTCTGCCCGCCGAGCGCGGCAAGGAGATCACCGACGAAGTGATGGACGGTCCGCGCAGCGTGGTCTTCGACGAAGCCGAGAATCGCATGCACGCCCAAAAGGCCCTGATGGTGCGCCTGCTGGAATGGAGCAATCCGTTGGCCTGAGCGTTCCGCCCAGGATTCCACAACGGCCCCGCGAGGGGCCGTTGCTGTTTCCAGCAAGGTGCCAGGCCGGTGCCAGGCCGGTGCCAGGCCGGTGCCAGGCCGGTGCCAGGCCGGTGCCAGGCCGGTGCCAGGCCGGTGCCAGGCCGGTGCCAGGTCGGTGCCAGACCGGTGCCAGGTCGGTGCCAGGTCGGTGCCAGGTCGGTGCCAGGTCGGTGCCAGGTCGGTGCCAGGTCGGTGCCAGACCGGTGCCAGGCCGGTGCCAGAGCACTGTCAAGCGGGGTTTACATCTGCGCATTAGCGGCCGGATGGCAGCCCTGTGATGGGATCCCCCGGTCAAGCCGGGG